>NZ_JBZYAO010000099.1:0-1170 GCF_059820445.1 Paenibacillus sp. sgz302190 | reverse complement strand
CAAGGCCGCGGGCCCGGCCGCTCGCAAGGCGGAGCGCGAGCGGGACCGCAAGAGCAAAGGCGCGCCGCGCTGGCTCAAGGCGAAGCAGCAGGGCAAGGAGTAGCGCCCGCGTGTTGCTCTGGGAGTCTGGCGGACGAACTCCGTCCGCCAGACTCTCAGAGCCGGGGCCATGAAGCTGATGAAAAAGCTGCTTATTTTCGTCTGTACAGTCCTTGTCATATTCGCCGCCTTGGCGGGGACCGTGATCTGGTACGTAAAGCCGACCGAAGCGCTCGACCTGAACTACCGCGAGGTGCCGATCGGCGGCAAAATCGTCGACATGATCAAAAACCGCAAATTCGAGATGCTCATCACGGAAGCGGAACTCAATGATTTGGTCAAAAAACAGCTGGCCGCTCATCGGGAACTGCCTCATGATATTCGCATCGAAGGAGCCGCACTGCAGTTGCGGGGCAACGAGCTCCAGGCGGATGTCAACCTGCTGTGGCGAGGGCAAATCCCCGTCGGTGCCAAATTGTTTTTTAATGTGGAGTGGAACAGCCCGAACATCGAGATTGTACATACAAGTACGCAGATCAAAGAAGCGAGCCTGCCGAGCAGTCTGCTCCAACTGCCGCCGCTCCGGATCTCGCTGGAAGAGCATCTGCCGAAGCTCGTGGGTGTAAGGAACGTCAGCTTCGAGGAAAACGGGATACGCATCGGCTTCAAGCTCGGGCAATCGGCTTCGTAAAGATGATGCGGGTACCCAGGCTGCCCGAGCAAGTCGCGACACTCTGCGAAGGCTGGGGAAACGAGTGTGACTAATTTGGGGGGACAGCCATTTTTTCTGGACGCGCGACTCTCCCGGTGTAGGTCGTGGAACTGCGCAACTGGGCAAGAAGCAGCTTGTGAGGGGGAAAGCCTGCAATTGTCAGGCTGCCCGAGCAAGTCGCGACACTCTGCGAAGGCTGGGGGTACGAGTGTGACTAATTTGGGGGGACAGCCGTTTTTTCTGGACGCGCGACTCCCGCTGTAGGTCATGGAACTGCACGACTGGGTGGGAATCAGTTTGCTAGGGAGAAAACCTGCGAAAGTGCAGTTTTTTTCCACTAGCTTTGCAAAGAAGCTAACATCGACTGGATTAAAATGGTTAAGTTTCTTTTTGAGTTATTAGATACTTATTTTCCCATT
>NZ_JBZYAO010000098.1:0-1214 GCF_059820445.1 Paenibacillus sp. sgz302190 | reverse complement strand
CGGCGGTTCAGCCATTTGAACATCGATTTCTGCACGAGGTATTCGTACGCTTTTATCCGCGGGTAATTATCGGTGATCCCGTAGTATCGGTAGTGCCCGATTAGCTTCGACCGTAGTACCGGCAGCGTATCCGCTAGTTTCTTGTGCCTCTCTTGCTTCATCCATGCATCAAAATCCTTCACCTTCTGCTTGAATTTCTTCCGGCTCGTTTGTCGCTTCACTCGAAAGTGCCCCGTCCGACTCCTCCCACAGTAGTGGGTAAATCCCAGAAAGTCGAACGTTCCCGGCTTTCCCAGGCTCTCCCTCCTGCTCGCCTTTTCCGTGAGGCGCCCAAACCGGACGATCTTCGTCTTCCCCTCTGCCACGTTTAAGCCAAACTTCGCCAGTCGCTTGATCAAGGCGTGGTACAACCGCTTCGCATCTTCTTCGTACTCAAACATGCATAGAAAGTCGTCCGCGAAGCGCACCATTTCGGCCTGTCCTCTCAGCTGTTTCTTTACTGCTCTTTCGAACCAGAGGTCCAGCGCGTAGTGCAAGTAGATATTCGCCAGTAGCGGTGATACCGCAGAACCTTGCGGCGTCCCTTCTTTCGTCGCCTCCACTTGTCCATCCTCGGATATGCCCGCGATCAGCATCCGTTTGACGAGCCGATGCATATTGGGGTCCCCAATTCGTTTGTCCAGAAAGGCCATCAGCCAGTCATGGTCTACGTGATTGAAGAACCCGGATATGTCCACGTCTACTACTGTCTCTATTCTCCCGCGCTCGATGACATGGGTTATCCGTTTCAGTGCGTCATGCATACTCCTTCCGGGGCGAAATCCATAGGAACTGTCCAGAAAGTCTTGTTCATATATCGCCTCCAGCAATTGCTTGAGTGCCATTTGCACCAGTTTGTCTTCATAGGCAGGTATCCCCAGCGGTCTTTTGCTTTTCTCGTCTTTGGGGATATATACTCTGCGTGCGGGCTGCGGTCGGTATCCTTTCCTCTTCAAACGTCCCACCAAGTCCCGCAAATTGGCCTCTATGTCTTGTTCATACATCTCTTTCGTTACGCCATCTACCCCGGTCGCTTTCCCGACCTTCATTTTCCTATGGCACTCTCTTAGCGATTCTTCGTTAATGAGATGCCCGATTGAGGTAAACCTCAGTTCCGGGTTTGACCTTGCCATGTATGCTATTCTTGTTAATTTGGTTTCCATGTCCATTTTTTT
>NZ_JBZYAO010000097.1:0-1223 GCF_059820445.1 Paenibacillus sp. sgz302190 | reverse complement strand
CACCACCCGTTCGGTCGTTTTTTGAACGCAGATTTGCATTTGAGGTAACAGACCTATATGCTGTTGCGCCTTATGTCGTACAATATCAGTTATACGACATAATATTACATAATACTACAATTATACACGTTCCGACTGTTTAATTATAGTTATATTTTACTATATTAGCAACCAATTATTTGTAATTTGAACCAAAAATTTTCCATAAAATAAAATCCGTCACAAATATTCACTCAAGCTGTCTTCCACGTAATCCGTCGCCGATTTCTTCATTTGCTCCACCGTATGCAGGTATCGTTGTGTCGTATTGATATGAGCATGTCCCAAATTTTCCTGGACTTGCTGCAGCGATGCGCCGTGAAGCAAGGCTAAAGTCGCATTAGTGTGTCTCAGCCAGTGAGGTGTCGTCTTTTTCCCAAGTTCGCACTGCTCGCAAGCTTTGCTGATAATCCTTTCCACTTGCCGGACGGACAGCGGAAACAGCCGTTTATTTCGAACCGGTTCCTCCTGTTTTCCGGAGAACGAATCAAAATATTCCGTCAGGAAAACCCACAGCTGCTGAGGCACTTTAATTTCCCGCTGTTTCCCGCCTTTGCCTTCCATCACGGTCAGCCACATGGAGATTTCCAAGGGATCTTTGCGAAAATGCCCCCACTCCACAGCCGTTAATTCAGACACCCTTAATCCCATCAAAACCAGGGTCAATCCGATGAGATAGTTTCGGAAACTTTGCTGCTTGAGCTGGTTTAACAGCCGCCCCACTTCTTGTTTAGTCAAATAGTGATGCTTGCTTGTGATCTGTATCTTGGGCGGGCGAACGCCGGACATCGGGTTGTTGTCGAAAATGCGAATGTTCGGGTCGCTGCCCCATTTGTACAAGGAATTCAAAGGCGCGATGAAATTGGCCACTGTGGCCGGAGCGAGCTGTTTTCGCTGGATGCTGTAGTAGCCTTTCATTAGGCCTAATTTATAAATTTCCAGGTCCTTCCACGTCACTTCGCGCAGCGGCCTATATTTAATAAACTGCCTGAACAGTTCGATAGCCCTTCTGTAATTGCGCATCGTATATGGGGAGTCCGCACGCACGCTCAAAAACATGGAAATGATTTGTTCATCCGTATAAGAGTGCCCAGTGCGATCCTGATTCGTAAGTAATGCCGTTTCGTCTTGGTTCATGTCATTTTCTCCTGCCATTATGTCGTATAACTGATATTGTACGACAT
>NZ_JBZYAO010000096.1:0-1241 GCF_059820445.1 Paenibacillus sp. sgz302190 | reverse complement strand
TGCGGTTCGCCTTGATCCGGCAAGCCCACCGACATTTTCACGCCGTCCTGTGTACACATCGGCACCAGCGGAGCATGGAAATGGGACGCCAGACGCCGGGCAAACTGCCAATCCGTTTCCTGATACTGCACCAGCAGTCCGCCGATGCTTTTCCCCTGCGAAGCCCCGTCCGACACATCCGATTGCGGATACCCTGCGGTCAAACGCTCAAAGAGCTCGCGATAAGATAACTGTCCGTTCTGGAACGATCGGGTTCTCTTCTTGATATCCATCAGCACGGTTGCACTGTACGCTTCCACCGTCAGCCTTCTGACTCCGCGGATCGCTTGTACCGTCAGGTTCGCTACGATCCCCTGAAACAGCATTCGCTGCCGCTGCCCGTCGCGCACCGCCACCCGGATCGTCTCCTGCACGTCGGCCCGTTCGACATACTGATCCAGCTTCTCCTCGGGAACGATGCCGCTGAGCATCAGTCGGGCATGCGCCCCCGCTTCCTGAACGAGATGGAATTCCAACAAGCTCTCGAACTCATACGGCGCAATGACGATATCCGCGTATGTATACACCGGTTCACTCATGCCGACTCCTCCTCCTTGACCACTCTAATGGAACGGATTACCTGGAACGCCACATCCCGCCAATCGGCGTAATCCGCATATTTGCAGCAAAATGTGCCCATGACCGTCTTCCCTTCAAACTCCAGGAAAAACATGATGTAGTAAATAGATCCATCCAGCGCTGCGCCTTTGAAGTCGAAGTATCCGACCGGCTTGCCGCCGGCATCTTCAATCCCGTCCTCGTAAAATACATGCGACGGGTTGGCTTTTTTGATGATCGCCTTCATGCCGTCCGCCAATTCTTTGACCCACTCGTCCTCCAGCCCCTGATCGATCCGGCTAAGCGTAAAATTAATAGCTCCGGTCTCATCACTTTTGATGATTTGCGGACGCTGCTCGTACGGATATTTCAGCTTTTTGTGCTCTTCGAGCATATCCGTGAAATCTTTTGGGAAATAAACCTTAAGCTTCTCGTCAAAAAACGCCTGCTCTTCGAATTCGTAGTACCGGTTCCCTACATGTACCGGCCCTGAACGAATGTCGCTTGACTGCTTGCTTTTTTCCGCTTCATGAAGAAACGCCAGTATTTTCTCGTCGGTATATTCCATACATCATACTCCTTCCCCGGGCGGTTTCCAGCCCCTTCGAATCAACTGCCGCTTGCGCTTTTCAAAAAATGCTGTA
>NZ_JBZYAO010000095.1:0-1242 GCF_059820445.1 Paenibacillus sp. sgz302190 | reverse complement strand
TTTTTCAGGTACAAGCGGAGAGGGAAAGCGAGTTTTCGGATGTGCTGGACCGGCAGTTGTATCTCGTATCCGAGCGAATGAAGCGTCTGCTGGAGGCGTATGCGCCCGACACTTTGTTCAAGCTGACCCCGCTGGTGGACTTGAGGCATCGCCGTCAGCGGAACTATTATTTGCCGATCTTTGAAGAAGTGGAGGCGCTAAGTCCCTTCAGCGTGCGTGCCGGTGACGGCAGCGTGATCAAAAAGCCCGTGCTGCAAGCGGAGCGGATGGAGGGCAAAAAAATCGTGCGGATTCAAGAAAGCGGCAAGCCGCTGATCGTCGTCCGGCTGGATGTGGCGGAAAGTATTTTGANAAGCCCGTGCTGCAAGCGGAGCGGATGGAGGGCAAAAAAATCGTGCGGATTCAAGAAAGCGGCAAGCCGCTGATCGTCGTCCGGCTGGATGTGGCGGAAAGTATTTTGAGGCGGGATTTCGAGGGCGTCCGGCTTGAACGGTTGGCGGTGGAGTAATGGACAGCGGTGGGGCTGAGCTGAATGACAAGTCTGAGGAGGAAGATCAGATGCCGGAGGGCGAGTACTACGTAGTCAGAGGCGCCAAAATGGGGTGTAATTGCGGGAGCCACAAGCGGCGGATTAATTTGCCGAAAAGTCATGGGTCGTACGTGAACGAAAAACCGATGATGAATGAATTCGATTACCAGTTCCCGGCGAACATCCCGTATTTTGGGATATGCAACAGCCCCTCGAACCCGAGCGGAGAAACGATTTATTTGATCGCCGAGGACAAGCCGGAGACGATTAGCGGCAAGCCGTGCTGCCCGGTCTTGATGGAAAAATGGACGAAGACGAAGGAAACGGCGCTCGTGGAGGGCAAGCCGGCGTTGACGACGGAATCGCTGCTGATCTGCGGTCATCAAGGGACCATTCGGTTTTTCAGCAACGGTCAGCATGACGGGTAAGAGAATCGGAGGTGGGGGAAGTGGCGGGTTTTGAACAAATCAGGGTAAAAACGGCGTACCCGATTCACCGGCTCGAGGATGTGCAAATCGAATGGAAGCCGGGGGAGCATGGACGGCTGACCGTGCGCGGAGTCGTAGATGAGGCTGTCAACGTAAACGCAGCGCAGCAAGCATCGGCAAGCGATGAGATCCATGTCTATGAATACGACGGCCAGCGGGAAACGACGTTGTTCAAGGGCTTTGTGAGCGCAGTGAACATGACGCATGCCAACGGCATATACGGCA
>NZ_JBZYAO010000094.1:0-1413 GCF_059820445.1 Paenibacillus sp. sgz302190 | reverse complement strand
GAAGCGCGGCAACGTGTGGAGCTGACGAATACTAATCGGTCGAGGGCTTAACCTATACAATTTAACTCACACTTTACGCAAGTTTCGTATCTAGTTTTCAGGGAATGATAAATTCCTAGAGATATATAGCTTGGAGAGATACCCAAGTGGCTATAAGGGGACCCTCTGCTAAGGGGTTAGACTGCGTAAGTGGTGCGAGGGTTCGAATCCCTCTCTCTCCGCCAGTTCCAACTATATATATCTTGTATGGCGGCGTAGCTCAGCTGGCTAGAGCGTACGGTTCATACCCGTAAGGTCGGGGGTTCGAGCCCCTCCGCCGCTACCATACACAACCCAGTAGGAGGCTTAGCTCAGCTGGGAGAGCATCTGCCTTACAAGCAGAGGGTCGGCGGTTCGATCCCGTCAGCCTCCACCATCATTATATGCCGTTGTAGCTCAATTGGTAGAGCAACTGACTTGTAATCAGTAGGTTGGGGGTTCAAGTCCTCTCGACGGCACCATTTCACTTCAAAGAGTGAAAGTCAACGACTGAGCTTCCATTTGATTTTCGGAGATTTAGTTATTTCTTAATGCGGAGCCGTGGTGTAGAGGCCTAACATGCCTGCCTGTCACGCAGGAGACCGCGGGTTCGAATCCCGTCGGCTCCGCCACCTATTATTTTTTTTGCCCAAATGGGACAAACTATAGTTGCATACATAAGGCTCGGTAGCTCAGTCGGTAGAGCAGAGGACTGAAAATCCTCGTGTCGGCGGTTCGATTCCGTCCCGAGCCATTTGAGATGGTTGCGCTGCAATGGTATGCGGCGCAGGTATCTCTAATCTGGAGGCTTAGCGAAGTGGCCAAACGCAGCAGACTGTAAATCTGTTCTCTGACGAGTTCGGTGGTTCGAATCCATCAGCCTCCACCATTACCTTAATAAGAGCCATTAGCTCAGTTGGTAGAGCACCTGACTTTTAATCAGGGTGTCGTAGGTTCGAGTCCTACATGGCTCACTTTTCAACAATCAAGCTGACCCTCGGGGTCTTTTTTTATTACAAAAAGCATCTGCCTGTAAAGGGGGTGCTTTTTGTCATTACAAGAGACAAGGGAAAGGTCAGAGTGACCGCACAACTACCCGACTCTGACTTTTCCGTATGAAAACCTAAACGTGCAGCTTTTTAGCTCGTTTGATATGCCGGTAGCGCAACATTCCTGCTATTGTGGCAGGCTTTTCACCGAGCATAGGGGTTGAGGTTCATTTTTCTTGAGAACGAAGAAAACCTGCAAAAATACATGAATTTGCGTCCTTTGATCACTGGCCACAAAGAATTCCTGCAAAAACCCCATGACGTCGTGGACGTCACCCCACAGAATGAAAATAATTCAGGTCTACAGCTCCAGTTTCAAGCTTGAAAAGCGTAAGAACTGGAAACG
>NZ_JBZYAO010000093.1:0-1440 GCF_059820445.1 Paenibacillus sp. sgz302190 | reverse complement strand
AGCAGCGCCGGCACCATCGTTTTCATAAACTCCACAGCCAGCAAGTGATACTTCACCATCTCGATTTGCTGGATTCTATCGATATCCATGGAAGTTACTTTTCGCGCATACGCAGTTTTCGCCTTTTCCAGCTCAGCCATCCGGCGAAACAGCGGCTCGAATATGACATCCGCGCTCCACATCGACATGCATTCCACCGGGTCCGCAAACCAGTTCTGATCGTAGGCGTCCACCCGATACAATGGCTTTCCCTCCATAATGCCTGTCCGCAGCAAAGAGATGTACACATAATGAATGTCTCCCTTTACGCCCTCAGTCTGGAGCCGGGAGGCCTGCGTCCACAACGTCTCGAACGTTTGGCCAAAGCTCTGCTCGATGCTGGCCCACTGCTCGTTCAGCGCATGATGAATCGGAATCAGATCCTCCAGCCACTTGTCAAAAACATGCTTCTCCAAAAAATCGTCCAACGCCGCTTGCTTATCCATTCCGGCTCACCTCCGGCTTATACGATATTGACCTTGCCTCCGCTGATCGTGACTTGATCATTAATCTGCAGGCTGGCGTCCGCCTGTTTCAGATCCACGCCGCCTTCCCCCTGAATCAGCACCTTGGCCCCTCCGTTAATTTCGATATCGTCTTCGGCGGTTAAGACGATTTTTTTGTCGCTGTTGATTTCAATACCCCCGTCATCCGTAAGCCGCATTAACAGCTTGCCGCTGCCGATGATTTCCACCGAGCCCGGCTGAAAGACGATTTGCTTGCCGTATTTGGTGCTGATGCTCTTCACCGCCGGGTTCCCCCGTTTGTCAGGATTCGAGGAGGCAACATCCACGGAGCTGGCGGCAAACGCATGCTTTTCCTGCTCATCCGGAAAATACAACCGCACCTCGTCCCCGACTTCCGGCATGCAATACCAGCCGCTTCCGTCCGGCGACGAATACACCGTCGAATAGGCAAACCATAATCCTCCCCCCGCCGGTTGTCCTCCGTCGATGTGCAGGTTCACCTTGACCTGATCCTTGGCTACACCCGCAATTTTACCGAACAGGGAAACTCCGGCCAGTGCATAACGGTATTCCACCGGGACCTGCAGCCCCTCCCGATCCTTCAGCACATAGCGGTTCGTTACAATGCCCCCTTCCAGCGCCGTTTCCGACCTGAATACGTACAAAGTCCGATGCTGGAACTGCACGGCGCTGCCCAACTCCAGCAGTTTGCCGCTGGTCACTTCATAACTGGTGCTGTTCTGCTCGTTCAACTCCGGCATACCGTTTGCGGATTTCAACTGGTGGCTTTTCAGATCCTTTTTGATGGAATAGTTATAAGCTTCCAGCTTCTGCGGTTCGCCTTGATCCGGCAAGCCCACCGACATTTTCACGCCGTCCTGTGTACACATCGGCACCAGCGGAGCATGGAAATGGGACGCCAGACGCCGGGCAA
>NZ_JBZYAO010000092.1:0-1504 GCF_059820445.1 Paenibacillus sp. sgz302190 | reverse complement strand
AGCAGCGCCGGCACCATCGTTTTCATAAACTCCACAGCCAGCAAGTGATACTTCACCATCTCGATTTGCTGGATTCTATCGATATCCATGGAAGTTACTTTTCTCGCATACGCAGTTTTCGCCTTTTCCAGCTCGGCCATCCGGCGAAACAGCGGCTCGAATATCACATCCGCGCGCCACGTCGACATGCATTCCATCGGGTCCGCGAACCAGTTCTGATCGTAGGCGTCCACCCGATACAAAGCCTTTCCCTCCATAATGCCTGTCCGCAACAAAGAGATATACACATAGTGAATGTCTCCCTTTATGCCCTCAGCCTGGAGCCGGGAAGCTTGCGTCCACAACGTCTCGAATGCTTGACCGAAGCTCTGTTCGATGCCCGCCCGCTGCTCCCGAAGCGCCTGATCGATCGGCACGAGATCCTCCAGCCACTTGTCAAAAACATGCTTCTCCAAAAAATCGTCCAACGCCGCTTGCCTATCCATTCCGGCTCACCCCCGGCTTATACGATATTGACCTTGCCTCCGCTGATCGTGACTTGATCGTTAATCTGCAGGCTGGCGTCCGCCTGCTTCAAATCCACGCCGCCTTCCCCCTGAATCAGCACCTTGGCCCCTCCGTTAATTTCGATATCGTCTTCGGCGGTTAAGACGATTTTTTTGTCGCTATTGATCTCAATGCCCCCGTCATCCGTAAGCCGCATTAACAGCTTGCCGCTGCCGATGATTTCTACCGAACCCGGCTGAAAGACGATTTGCTTGCCGTATTTGGTGCTGATGCTTTTCACGGCCGGGTTCCCCCGTTTTTCAGGATTCGAGGAGGCAACATCGACGGAGCTGGCGGCAAACGCATGCTTTTCCTGCTCATCCGGAAAATACAACCGCACCTCGTCCNACGGAGCTGGCGGCAAACGCATGCTTTTCCTGCTCATCCGGAAAATACAACCGCACCTCGTCCCCGACTTCCGGCATGCAATACCAGCCGCTTCCGTCCGGCGACGAATACACCGTCGAATAGGCAAACCATAATCCTCCCCCCGCCGGTTGTCCTCCGTCGATGTGCAGGTTCACCTTGACCTGATCCTTGGCTACACCCGCAATTTTACCGAACAGGGAAACTCCGGCCAGTGCATAACGGTATTCCACCGGGACCTGCAGCCCCTCCCGATCCTTCAGCACATAGCGGTTCGTTACGATGCCCCCTTCCAGCGCCGTTTCCGACCTGAATACGTACAAAGTCCGATGCTGGAACTGCACGGCGCTGCCCAGCCCCAGCAGGTTGCCGCTGGTCACTTCATAACTGATGCTGTTCTGCTCGTTCAGCTCCGGCATACCGTTTGCGGATTTCAACTGGTAGCTTTTCAGATCCTTTTTGATGGAATAGTTATAAGCTTCCAGCTTTTGCGGTTCGCCTTGATCCGGCAAGCCCACCGACATTTTCACGCCGTCCTGTGTACACATCGGCACCAGCGGAGCATGGAAATGGGACGCCAGACGCCGGGCAA
>NZ_JBZYAO010000091.1:0-1533 GCF_059820445.1 Paenibacillus sp. sgz302190 | reverse complement strand
GCAGCTAGGCAGGCGGCAGGCAAAGAAGCCGAGCTTCGGGCGCTGAAGAACCAGATCGATTCCCACTTCCTCTACAATACGCTGGAGAACGTCAAGATGCTGGCGGAGATTGAAGGGCAGTTCCTTATATCGGACATAATGACCTCGCTAGGCGGTATGATGCGGTATTCGATGGAATGGAAGCGGGATCACGTGATGCTCAGCGATGAGATTCAGCAGGTCCAGCATTATGTATCCGTCATGAACATCCGTTATGATGGAAGACTTGATCTCCGATTGTCGANATGACCTCGCTAGGCGGTATGATGCGGTATTCGATGGAATGGAAGCGGGATCACGTGATGCTCAGCGATGAGATTCAGCAGGTCCAGCATTATGTATCCGTCATGAACATCCGTTATGATGGAAGACTTGATCTCCGATTGTCGATTGCACCGGAATGTCTCGAGCAGGAATCGCTCAAAATGTCACTGCAGCCCGCACTCGAGAATGCAATCAAGCACGGGATGAGCCAAATGCATTCCAGCAACGGGAATCTGGCCGTTACGATCTNGGTATTCGATGGAATGGAAGCGGGATCACGTGATGCTCAGCGATGAGATTCAGCAGGTCCAGCATTATGTATCCGTCATGAACATCCGTTATGATGGAAGACTTGATCTCCGATTGTCGATTGCACCGGAATGTCTCGAGCAGGAATCGCTCAAAATGTCACTGCAGCCCGCACTCGAGAATGCAATCAAGCACGGGATGAGCCAAATGCATTCCAGCAACGGAAATCTGGCCGTTACGATCACTGCCGTCCGGCGTGATCAAGCTTGTGTCATAGAGATCACTGACAACGGCCGCGGCATACCGGAAGAGAAGCTGGGCTTATTGAATCGGATGCTCCGAATGGAAGAGTCCGCTTACCAGGAGGCCCGGCNCTGCCGTCCGGCGTGATCAAGCTTGTGTCATAGAGATCACTGACAACGGCCGCGGCATACCGGAAGAGAAGCTGGGCTTATTGAATCGGATGCTCCGAATGGAAGAGTCCGCTTACCAGGAGGCCCGGCAATTATTCGTTCGCAACAATAGCCACGACAGCAATGGAATCGGTTTGCGTAATGTGGACCAACGCCTAGTGATGAGCTATGGGACGGAATATGGGATTCAGATCGAGAGTAAGGAAGGGAGCTATACACGAATAATCATGACTTTGCCGTATCGGGTCATGGGAGGGGAATTAGACATCTATGATTAGCTTGCTGATCGTCGACGACGAGAAGATCATCCGGAGGGGCTTGCAATCGATGATAGAGAGGCAGTTTCCTAATCTGTTTAACTGCCGATTTGCCGAGAATGGACAAGAGGCGCTGGAGCTGCTTCGCCATGAGCCTGCGGATATTATGATCACAGATATCCGAATGCCAATTATGGATGGGTTCGAACTGCTCGATCAGCTGCAAGGCCACCCGGTTAAACCCGAGATTGTATTGCTGTCTGGCTATAATGAGTTCGTATATGCGCAGAAAGCGATTCGCTGTGCTGTGA
>NZ_JBZYAO010000090.1:0-1559 GCF_059820445.1 Paenibacillus sp. sgz302190 | reverse complement strand
TCAGGCTGTTGAGAAAGTCTTATGAATCCACCAATTCACCGCGTTAATATGGTATAATATTCTTGTGAGTATTCCATGGAAAGCGCGGTGTGTCTATGCTTTACACGAACGAGCCTAATCCTCAACTCGATTTTGAATTGGTGTGTATTGAACATATGGTCGCACCCAATCACTTACTTCGCCATATCGAAAAGCATATCGATTTTAGCTTTATTCTTGAAAAGGTTCGCCCTTATTATAGTGAGTCGAATGGCCGTCCTTCTCTTGACCCTATTGTGTTTTTTAAGATGCTTCTCATCGGATATCTCTATAACATTCGTTCGGAAAGGGAGCTAGAGCGAGTGGTCAATGATACCCTTTCGTTCCGTTGGTTTCTTCGACTTGGGCTATCAGGCAAAGCGCCGGATCACTCCGTGTTTAGCTGGAATCGGAAGCATCGATTCAAGGATACGACCATTTTCCAAGATATCTTCGACCAGATCGTCCAGCAAGCCATCGACCATCATATGGTCGGAGGCCGCGTGCTCGTGACCGACTCCACACACATCAAAGCCAACGCCAACAATAGTAAATATGAAAAACGGGAAGTCGAATGCACCCCTGAGGAATATATCCAAGAGCTCGAGCGGGCGGTGAACGAGGATCGGGAACAACTCGGAAAAAAACCTCCGCTTCCCAAAAAGGAGGTGGACAAAAAAACAATAAAAGTTAGTTTGACCGATCCGGAAAGCGGGTATTTGAAACGGGATGGAAAACCCGAAGGATTCCACTACCTCGATCATCGCACCGTCGATGTGAAATTAGGCATCATTACCGACTGTCATGTGACCGCTGGTAACGTCCATGATTCCGTCGTATACATAGATCGCTTGCAGCATCAAATCAACAAGTTTGGGTTTCATTCTACACTGGAAGCAGTTGCTGTTGACTCTGGATATATGACGCCTTATATTTGCCACAAAACTTCTCAGTTGAACATCATGGCCGTCATCCCGGAGCGAGGTTCCAGGGAGCATGGCGTTTTTCCAAAGGGACAATTTGTATTCCATGCCGAGAAAAACGTGTACATCTGCCCGAATCATCAGGAATTGACGTACCGAACCACGAATCGAGATGGCTACCGGGACTACAAGTCGGATCCGAAAGTATGCTCGGAATGTCCATTTTTGACATCGTGCACCACGAACAAATCGAATCAGCGAACCGTTCAGCGACATATATGGGAAGATAGTAAAGAACGGGTAAAGCTGAATCGACAAAGTGATAGCGGTAAGGTGCTTTACAACCTACGAAGCCAGACCATCGAGCGAAGTTTCGCGGACGCCAAAGTGCTCCACGGACTTCGCTATTGCCGGTTTCGGGGGAGAGACAAGGTGCAGATGCAAGTGCTCCTAACCGCAACTGCACAGAACATGAAAAAGATAGCCCTCCACCTCTCCAAGAAAGCAGGATGAGGTACAGACCTCATTCAAACCCTCATTTCCCCTCCCTGAAATACTTTTTTTCCCAAATGATTCGTTATGCTTTCGTAAACAAACAGGGGTTTCTCAACAGCCTGA
>NZ_JBZYAO010000009.1:0-231899 GCF_059820445.1 Paenibacillus sp. sgz302190 | reverse complement strand
CATTTGCCGGAAGTAACGAATGGAAAAATAAGTATCTAATAACTCGAAAAGAAATTTGTCCATTTTAATCCATTTGATGTTAGCTTCTTTGCAAAGCTAGTGGCAAAAACCTGCACTTTTGCAGGTTTTCTCTCTACCAAGCTGCTTCCCACCCAATTGCGCAGTTCCACGACCTGCACCGGGAGAGGCGCCGCTGGGAAAGTGGCTGTCCCCCTAAGCCTAACAAAGTGTCGCGACTTTCTCGGGCGGCTTGCACGTTTGCATGCGTCTCAACGAGCAAAACCTGCACTTTATACGAAAATAGAACGCAGTAGTCCTGATTATTTTCATTCTGTGGGGTGACGTCCACGACGTCATGGGGGTTTTCGCAGGCTTTCTCCGCGCAACCAGGCAGCCAGGCAGCCAGGCAGCCGGGCGGCCAGGCTCTGCGCGCGAGCTTCTCAACTGCCTGACTTTCGCCGATTTTCCGTGCACGGCTGTGCTGATATGGGCAAGTTTTTACAAAGTCTGCGAATGGCCGGTGATGTTGGCGATGTCGGGCATCCATGTTCCCGGGGGGAATTCGTCAGTCACCCGCAGGGTGATTTTTTTTGATGCAGGATGATCCATTTGCGTCAAAAAGCTTCCATGCAACTCCTCTTGTTTGTAATTTGCCGATCGGATTTCATATTGTAGATTCCGTTTGTTGCGAAATTGTCGATCCAATTCCAAAATGGTTTCATTGAATTGACCGCATGATCCGATATAATGAAATACAAAATGGTTCTAAGCTGTGTGTTTATTATGAGGAGCGTCGGATATGCGGACCTTTTTAAAATTCAGCAATAGTGTAGCGTTTAAGTGGATCATTTCCTACGCCGTGATTATGATTATTCCTCTGATCGTCAGTGCGGTCGTCTATTTGCAAACAAAACAAATTGTCGAATATGAAATTCGCCGGGCCAGCAATGCGATGCTGAATCAAGTTAAATTTATTGTTGATAATGAGCTGAAACAAACGGAGAAGCTGGCCGCTCAGCTCTCGATTCATCCGGATATCAAAAAATATCTGGAGCTCGATGACGATGCGGAGCCTGAGCATGCTTTTCAAATCTACAAAACCGGACAGGAACTCAGCAAATACAAATCCATTAACGATTTCATTAACGGAATTTACATTTATTCGGTCAAGCTGGATAAGGTGTTGACGAACGAAACGTATGCGGAAGCCAAGTTGTTCTACGATGTGAACCATCGGTCCCCGCAATTGACCTATGACAATTGGCTGGCTGGCGTAAGGGAACCTGACCGCAAGAAATACCGGTTGATGCCGGTCAACGAGTCGGACAAGCCGGGAGAAACGGTCGTCTTTATGGAAGCGTTAACGAATAAAGCCGAGAGAAGGCAAGACGGGACGTTAATGATGCCGATCAACAGAAACAATATACAGCATTTGCTGGAGAACGTGGATTGGGTGAACAGGGGCAGAATTTTTATTATCGATCAAAATGATGAAATTTTGTTCCAGAACCGCAATGGCGAAATTGTGCCGAAAACGTATTTTCAATCTTTGCGCAGCTCCGACAGCATGGTTACGTTTGTGGACTCGGATACTACGGCATGGCGGTATGTAAGCGTATTTCCTTCCGATGTATTCTGGGAGCGTGCCAGAGAAATCCGCAACCTGAACCTGTTGGGGCTGTTGATTTGCTGTCTTATCGGAGCCGGAGTGATTTCCTATTTTGCCCGGAAAAATTATGGTCCCGTCCGCGAGCTGGTCCATGTATTTTCACGCTTCAAGAAGGTGAGCGAGGGGGACGGTAAGGACGAGTATGCCTTTATCCGCGAGAGCGTGCTGGCGACTTTGCGGGAGCGGGACGATATGAACAATCAGCAGTACCAGCAAGTTCGAGTGCTTCAGGGCTACTATTTGTCGCGACTGTTAAAGGGGCATGCGGAAGAATCGCTGTCCATAGAGGAAGCGGCGGGAATTTACCGTCTGCAATGGACGTCGGCGCAGTTTTCCGTACTGTTGTTTCATATGGAGTTGGGCCAAGTTGGCAAGAGAATGTCATTGGAATTGTCGCATTTTATTGTCTCCAATATTGTGATGGATCTGATTCGGCCCCGGCACGGCATCCATTTTGCGGATTTGGACGGTATGCTGGGAGCCATTGTGAATGTGAATCCGGAGCATGCAGGATGTTGGAAAGAGGATGTCGAGGCAGCGCTCTCGGAGGCGCTTGAGTTCATCGAGCAGCGTTACCGCCTGTCCTTCGTCGTCGCAGGGAGCGAATTGCAAAACGGGCTTAAAGGAATCCATCAAGGTTTCCTTCAGGCGCTTGAAGCCCGGGAATACAGCTTGCTGCTTCATGAGGACGGAGTTATCTGGTACGGGGATATTAAACAAGAGGACACGGATTATTATTATTCCATGAATGATGAGATCATCTTGATCAATGTGATCAAGAGCGGCGATGCGCACAAAGCCATCGAGCTGATGGACGATCTGATCGAGGGTATATTTAGCCATCAATCTTCAATTGAAATGATCAAATGCGCTATGATTGACCTGGCCAGTACGATGATGAAAACCATTCCTTTAGATACGCATAAATCGGCCATGTGGGAAGAGCGGCGTCCGGTCAAGCGTCTGCTGGGTTGCTCCACCCGCGCCGAATTCAGGCAGGAGCTTCTGGAGATCGTATCTCTAGTCTGCGAGCGCGCCCATGCGAAAATGTCCCAAATGAGCAATATGGGCATAGGCAGTCAGGTGGAAGAGTACGTGAAAGCCAGCTTCTCCGATGACAATCTAAGCGTCTCCATGATCGGGGCGCACTTCGGCATTACTCCCCAATATGTGTCCAAAGTTTTTAAGGCGCATGCCGGTCAAGGGCTGCATGACTATATTAGCCAGGTCAGAATCAGTAAGGCGAAGCTGCTGCTGGATGAAGGGGCCTCGATCGACGAGACGGCGCTTAAGGTCGGATTTACCAGCAGCAGCGCCTTTATCCGGGTGTTCAAAAAATATGAAGGCATAACGCCGGGCCGATATAAAAGTTTGCCATGATCAGCAAAAACCGGCATTAACTAAAAAGACGATAGAAGTCAAATTGACAATCGTCTTTTTTTGCATTTCGTCAACCGAGTTGCGAAATTGAACATTGCCGGCATCGGGCGCTTGGATTACATTGAGAAAGCGGTTAATCAAGGCACAAATCAAATGATCAGGGGGATTGGCTCATCATGAAATCAATAAGCAAAGGCAAGCTCCTTAGTTCCGCAGCTCTCATTGCAAGTTTCGCGCTGATGGCGGCGGGATGCACCGGAGGCCAAAGCAATGAAGGGGCGCCGGCGGCAAATACGAGCGGCAAGAACGCAAACTTTACGTATCCGATGCAGGGAAATATCGAACTAACTTATATGACGGAATCGCTTGGCGGCATCCCCGAGAAAGTACAGATTGATGAAGAATACCAAAAGCGTACCGGAATCGCCATTAAGCATCTAGGCGGCACACCGATGAAAGACCAAAAGTTCAGCCTGCTGCTGGCAGCCGGGGAGCTGCCGGACATATTCCTGAATACTTGGCTTCAATATCCGGGGGGACCGGAGAAGGCGGTGGAGCAAGGTTATATTTTGAAGCTTAACGATTACATCGATCAATACGCTCCCAACCTGAAGAAAGCGCTGCAGGATAATCCGGAGATCGATAAAATGATCAAAACGGACAACGGCACGTATTATGCATTCCCGTTTATTCGTTCGGAAGCCGGTCGCGTATACGGCGGGCCCATTATCCGCAAGGATTGGCTGGATGAGCTGGGGCTGGGTGTTCCTGAAACGATCGATGAGTGGTATACCGTGCTGAAGGCGTTTAAGGAGAAAAAGAACGCTGCGGCGCCGGTTACTTTCCGTACCATGTTCTTGGGAGAGCGTACCGGAGGCTTTGCGGGCGCCTATGGAGTGATGGGCAACTACTATGTCAAGAATGGCAAAGTCGTCTACGGCTACTTGGAACCGGAATATAAGGAATATCTTCGAACGATGAATAAGTGGTATAAGGAAGGCTTGATCGATAAAGATTTTGCATCGATCGATGCGGCGACGGTCGACAAGAAAATGACGTCCCAGGTGAGCGGAGCGACGTTCGGTTGGCAGTTTTATATCGAAAAGTACAATTCGACCGCGCAAGCCGCCGACCCGAAGGCAAACTATGTCGCCGCGCCGTATCCGACACTCGTAAAGGGCACCAAGCCGGAATTCGGCCAGCTTGATAATGCGTATGCGGGCACAAGCTCCGCAGCGATCTCGGCGAAAACCAAAAACATTGAAGCAGCGATGCGCTGGCTGGATTATGCTTACTCCAAGGAAGGCAGCATGCTGAATACGTTCGGCATTGAGGGCACTACATACGAGATGAAGGATGGTAAGCCTGTATATACGGATCTGGTCGTTAAAAATCCGAAAGGACTCGGCAGCGACCAAGTCATGATGCAGTACGCTCATGGCACGAACTTCCCGATGATCCAGAAGGATAACAACCTGCCGACGAAGTACAAGCAGACGACCGATGCGATTGATATCTGGAAAAATACGAATCACGCGAGCCATTTGCTGCCGCCGGTGACGCCGACTGCGGCGGAATCGGACGAAATGGCCAGCATCATGAACGATATTAATGCGCTGGTGAAAGAGGCGGAGTTGAAAATTATTTTGGGCGCCGAGCCGGTCGACAACTATGATAAATACGTTCAGCAAATGAAGAGTTTGGGTATCGAACGCGCGCTGAAGATTCAACAGGATGCGTATGAAAGATATTTAAAGCGGTAATGAAAGCCGAGGCTGGGGACCGCCGCTCGCTAGACGCAAGCAGCGGTCCTTTGTTCTGAGCGGATTTGGGACTGTGCAAAAGGAAGGTGGAGCAATGACCAGCTTATTAAGGAAAGATTTCATACGCAACAAGTGGCTGTACGTCATGATGATCCCTGTCATCGTCTACTACATTGCCTTTCATTATGCGCCGATGTATGGCGCGATCATCGCCTTTAAGCAGTTTGTGCCCGCCAAGGGGATACTTGGAAGCGAGTGGGTGGGCTTTAAGCATTTTAAAGAATTCTTTTCCAGCATTTATTTTTTTCGTGTGATCAAAAATACGATCTTGCTCAGCATGAGCAATCTGCTTTTCGGATTTCCGGCGCCTATTATTCTTGCTTTGCTGTTGAATGAATTAAAGAGTCCGCTGTTCCGCCGCATTACGCAAACGATTACGTACATGCCGCATTTCATTACGCTGGTAGTGGTCGCCGGCATTATCCGGTATTTTACCCTGTCGGATGGTTTGATCAATGATGTGATCGCCTTCTTTGGAGGGGAGCGGGCATCGTTCCTGCAGCAGCCGGAGTCGTTCCGGTCCATCTATGTGATCAGTGAGATCTGGCAGCAGATAGGCTGGGGAACGATCATCTATCTCGCCGCGATATCCGGCATTGATCAGCAGCAGTATGAAGCCGCCAAGATCGACGGCGCCACGAAGTTCCGCCAAATCTGGCATATTACGCTGCCGGGCATCCTGCCTACCGTCATGATCATGCTCATTCTGGCGCTGGGCAACTTGATGAACGTCGGCTTTGAGAAGATCATTCTTTTATACAGCGCAAGCATTTACGAAACCGCGGATGTCATTTCCACTTTCGTGTACCGCAAAGGGATTTTGGAATTTAACTATGGATACAGCACGGCAGTAGGATTATTCAATTCCGTGATCAATTTCATCATTCTTCTGATGGCCAATCAGTTCAGCAAGCGGGTCAGTCAGAACAGCTTATGGTAAGGAGGGGGACCCGCGATGAACCGACCCACACTCGGAGAACGGATATTTGATGCAGCCAACTGTTTAATTATGGTAATATTGATTTTAGCGACGTTATACCCTTTGCTGTATATTTTGTTCTCGTCTTTAAGCGATGGCAGCAGGCTGATCTCATTCGACGGCATTTTGCTCTGGCCGCAAGGATTTTCGCTGGATGGCTACAAAGCCGTTTTTAGCAATGCCACCTTTCTTCAAGCTTTTAAAAATACGTTCTTCGTCCTGTTCGTTGGCGTGGCGATTAATCTGACATTAACGTCGCTCGGCGCTTATTTTCTTTCGAGGGACGATGTGTTATTAAGCAGGCCCATTATGTTCTTCATCGTATTCACGATGTTTTTTCAGGGCGGACTTATTCCTTTCTATTTGATCGTGAAGTCCTACGGGCTTACGAATACGTTATGGGCGTTAATTCTTCCGTCAGCCATCAGTACTTTTAATTTAATCATTATGCGAACGTATTTTCTGGCTATTCCCAAAGAACTTGAAGAATCGGCCTTCTTGGACGGAGCGGGGCATTTCACCATTTTGTTTCGTATTTTCATCCCTCTATCCATGCCTGTAATAGCCGTTATGATTTTGTACTATGGGGTAGGGCATTGGAACAGCTGGTTCAACGCGATGATCTTCCTGCGCGATCAACATTTATTTCCCGTTCAATTGGTGGTCAGGAACATTTTATTGGAGAACGACAATGCGAATATGATCGGGACGACAACACTGATGCAGAGTCAGAGCGTTGCCGAGACACTCAAGTATGCGGCGATTATCGTTACGACGGCTCCGATCTTATTGTTGTATCCGTTTCTGCAAAAATACTTTGTGAAAGGAGTCATGGTCGGTGCATTGAAAGGCTGATGTGCCTGGAAGCGGCACGGACATGAATGACTTGAGGGCAGACGATGAGTGTAAAAATAAAAACGGTTATCGACGCGTTAATAGCTCCGGTCGGCAAGCTTGAGCAAACCGTCGATACGCTGAAGTTCGGCCATCCCGACACAGAGGTGACGGGGATTGTGACCGCCTTCATGCCTACGCAATTGGTCATCGAGCAAGCGATACGGCGGGGAGCGAATTTGATTATTGCTCACGAAGGGCCGTTCTTCTCGCATCATGATAGCGCAACTCATAAGGAAGACCCGGTGTACGAGGAGAAAAGGAAGCTTTTGGAATCCTCGGGCATCGCGCTATTCCGGTTCCACGATTACTGGCATCGCTATACGCCGGATGGCGTCATGGAGGGCTTGATTCAGGCGCTCGATTGGACCCCGTACATTCGGAAGCATGATGCTGCGGCCTCCGTCCTGCATATTCCCGCAGATACGGCAGGCGCAATCGCGGAATATGTGAAGAAAAAGCTGGGAATTGCTTTTGTAAGAACGCAAGGCGACCTCGGGATGAATTGTTCGAGGATCGGCTTGCTTGCGGGATACCGAGGCGGAGGTCAGCATACGCTTCCTTTATTTTACAAAGAATCTCTGGATCTTATTTTATACGGGGAAGGGCCGGAATGGGAAACGCCCGAGTATGTGAGGGATGCGGTCTATCAAGGAAGACGCAAGGCGTTGATCGTCCTCGGTCATGCTGAAAGCGAAGAGCCGGGTATGAAGCTCCTGGCCGACAAGCTGACAAGCATGTATCCGGATATTCCCGTTCACTATATCAAAGAACGTCCGATTTTCCAGATTGTGTAAGGTGGGAGAAACCGAGTGAGTCTAACAATGGGAATGATGGGAGAGGACGGCAGCAGGTTATGAATATGAAAATATTATTTAACGACGGATGGGAATTTGCAAAAAGCGGCTTGGAAGCGACAGATTGTGCCGGTCTAACGTTCGATCCCATTGATATTCCCCATGATTGGCTTATCTACGATACGCTTAATCTTTATGAAAACAGTATTGGCTGGTATCGCAAGACATTTATTTGCGCCAAAGAAGATAGGCAGCTTTTGCTATGCTTTGACGGTGTTTATATGGATTCTTCCGTCTATGTGAACGGGTGGTTTGCAGGAGAATGGAAATACGGGTACTCCTCATTCGAACATGACATCACAGCTGCCGTCGTCGAAGGGGCGAATGAAATTATCGTAAAAGTCGTGCACCAAAGCCCGAGCAGCAGATGGTATTCGGGGGCGGGCATCTACCGCAATGTATGGCTCAAAACAAGAGATAACAATCATATTGCAACGGATGGCGTTTACATAACGACGAAAAAGACGGACGACGGCTGGCAGGTCGAAGTAGATACCGAAATGTGCGTGCATGAAGCTGTGCAAATTTCGCACACAATCCTGTACAAGGATCAAATGATTGCCGCCGTATCAGAGAAGGTTGATACAGGAAACGATATTCGAACAATGAGCCGACTAAGTCTGTTTGTTGAGAACCCTTTGCTATGGAGCACGGATGAGCCCAATCTCTATCGGCTGATTACCAGATTAGAGCTGACAGCATCGAATAGTGAAATTGAAAACATATCCCACAATATCGGGTTTCGGAGCATTGAGATGTCCCCCAGCCAAGGACTTCATCTGAACGGTAAAAAGATGAAGCTGAACGGAGTTTGCGAACATCACGATTTAGGTGCCTTAGGAACGGCGTTTAACAAAACGGCGATGAAAAGAAGGCTTGATATTTTGAAAGAAATGGGTGTCAACGCAATACGGACGACCCATAATATGCCGGCCCCGGAATTGATGGATTTGACGGATGAGATGGGAATACTTGTCGTCTCGGAAGCTTTTGATATATGGGAAAGACCTAAAACCAAGTTTGACTACTCAAGATTTTTTAAGGACTGGGCTTCTGCCGATGTGAAGAGCTGGGTGATGCGGGACCGGAATCATCCGAGCCTGCTGATGTGGAGTATCGGAAATGAGATTTACGATACTTATGCGGATGAGAGAGGGCAAGAAATAACCAGGATGCTAATGGACGAGGTCGGGATTTATGACCCGAAAGGGAATGCAAGGGTCACGATCGGCTCGAATTATATGCCTTGGGAAAATGCTCAAAAATGCGCTGATATCGTTAAGGTCGCAGGATACAATTATGCGGAAAAATATTATCATAAGCATCATGAAGAGCATGAAGACTGGATTATTTATGGCAGTGAGACATCCTCTGTCGTGCAAAGCCGCGGCATCTATCGTTTCCCGTTCGAAAGATCCATTCTTGCCGATGACGACGAACAATGCTCCGCACTTGGAAATAGTCCGACGAGCTGGGGGGCCAAATCGGCGGAAGCATGCATTATCGCAGAAAGGGATACGCCGTTCTCCCTCGGTCAATTTATATGGACCGGATTTGATTATATCGGTGAACCGACTCCGTATCATACGAAGAACTCTTATTTTGGACAAATCGATACGGCTACATTTAAGAAAGATTCCTATTACATCTATCAGGCGGCATGGACGGATTACAAGACCAGTCCGATGGTCCATATTTTTCCTTATTGGGATTTTAATGACGGCCAGATGATTGACGTTCGCGTCTGCTCGAATGCGCCCAGAATCGAATTGCAGCTGAATGGCGTTCGGGTAGGAACGCATGATATCGATCATCAACACGGTACGCAGCTTGTCGGCTGGTGGAAGATTCCTTATCAAGACGGCGAATTAACTGCAATAGCCTATGATGAAGCTGGCCGTATTCTTGCTGCCGACAGCCAAAAATCGTTTGGCGATGCGAAGAAGATCCGTTTGGCCGCGGATAAAGAACGGCTTCTGGCCGATGGCACAGATCTTATTTTCGTAGAAATTACAATGGAAGATGAGAACGGGCATACCGTAGAAAATGCGAATAATCAAGTGCATGTTGAAGTGACTGGGGCAGGCCGGCTGCTTGGTTTGGACAACGGGGACAGTACGGATTACGATCCGTATAAAGGATTGAGCAGAAGGTTGTTCAGCGGTAAGTTGATGGCTATTATCGGATCGACGCTTACGCCCGGAAACATTCAGATCAAAGTATCTTCGGCAGGAATGAATAGCCGGACAGCGGAATTCGAGTCTCTCCCGGTTGAGGCTCGGACAGTTGCGGGTATTTCCGCGAATACCCGGAATCATGAGCTGCCGTGCGTCATGGGCATGGGAAGCGGCGAAGAAATACCGGTTCGCAAGATTGAAATCATTAGCGATTCCGGGCAACGGTTCGATGAAACGGCCAAAGATATGAAGGTAAGGGCAAAACTGCACCCTGCTGACACCACTTATCAGGAAGTCGAGTGGAGCGTGGTGGATGCTGCAGGGATTGTGTCCAATATCGCAAAGGTGGATGCGGCCGGCTGCGAAGCAAAGGTCACCGCGCTGGGGGACGGCGAGTTCCGTCTTCGCTGTACAAGCAGAAATGGCAGCGACAAGACCAGGATCATATCGCAATTGGAATTTACGGTTGTCGGGCTGGGCACAGCTTACCTCGATCCTTATGGTTTTATATCCGCAGGCCTTTACGATTACAGTAAGGGGGATGTCGGCAACGGGAATGAAAGAGGTGTAGCCACCAGCAGGGAGGGCGAAACTCAAGTCGGCTTTCATCAAATAGACTTCGGCCCCTATGGTTCCGACACGATCACCATCCCCATTTTTGCTTTAACGAGCGAAGAGTACCCCCTGCAAATTTGGGAAGGAGTGCCAGGGGAGGACGGAAGCTCACTCTTGGCGGATGTCGTCTACCAAAAACCAACGAAGTGGAATACGTATCAAGAAGAAACCTATCATCTGTCCAAGAGACTTCGCGGCATTTCTTCGATTTGCTTCGTCCTTCGTCAGAAGGTGCATATTAAAGGATTTTCCTTCCGGCAAGGGAGCAGAGCCTTCGAGCTTAATCACGCGGCGGAATGCGACCGCATATATGGGGATACATTTGAAATTACAGGAACAAGTGTAGAGGGGATAGGCAACAACGTTTCCCTGGAATTTGAACATTTCGATTTTACCAGTGATGGCGCAACAAGGCTTGTTGTGTTCGGCAAATCGCCTATCGATAAAAATACGATTCATATCCGCTTCGCGAACCATAAAGGTGAAAGCAACCGGATTGTTGATTTTACTCAGTCCGACGGGTATGAAGAGCAAGTTTTCGACTTGGAAAAGATTACAGGCGTTCAAAAAGTAACTTTTATTTTCCTGCCGGGATCCAATTTCGATTTTGGCTGGTTCCGTTTTGAGAAATAAGGCTGATAATGGTTCTTGAATCCACAGATGGAAAGGCGCGGTGATCTCCAATGAGTCATGTCGAAATACTTTCGATCAATATAGGTAAACCCCAACAGATAAGCTTTAATCATAAAGAAATTTCAACCGGAATATTCAAACGGCCTGCGAACAGATCCCTATTTTTATCGAGTCTGAATTTCGAGGGGGACGGCCAAGCGGATCTGGTTCATCATGGCGGCAAGGAGAAGGCCGTATGCGTCTATCCTTACGAACATTATCCGTACTGGGAGAAGGAATTACAAAGAACTTTGGAATACGGCGCATTCGGAGAAAATTTAACGATCCGGGGACTACTCGAAGCGGATGTCTGCATTGGCGATATATTTGAGCTGGGCGAATCGATCGTGCAGGTCAGTCAACCACGGCAGCCTTGTTATAAATTGTCCGTAACATACAACTTGCCCGATATGCCGCTAAAAGTGCAGGAAACCGGTTATACAGGCTTTTATTTTCGCGTTTTGCAAGAAGGAGTCGTACCCGCATCCGCCTGTTTAAGAAGAATTGCCCGCCATCCCAAAGCAATAACGGTTTCCTATGCGAACCGTATCATGCATCGTGAGAAAGATCATATCGCAGGTATTAGAAAAATTCTCGAAGCGGAAGAGCTGTCGGTAAACTGGAGAGCAACGTTTTTAAAACGTTTGGAAGGGAATGAAGCGGATTCCCGGGAACGATTAACCGGTAATAAATGAACAGCCGCTTCATTTATTTTCCTCCCTAAAAACGTCAAATATCGCACAGAAGCAAACAATATTAGAACATCAACCAAGATAATCGGCTTATCATTTGGCCGCTCTGGGGATTCGGATTCCGATTACAGTGCCTCTGCCCGGAAAGGAATGAATCGAAACTCCGTAAGCGGGGCCATATTTTAGCTGTATGCGCTTTTGGACATTGGGCAGGCCCAGCGATTCGTGCTGACTTGCTTCGTCATGTGCATTTCCGGACTTAAATGCGTGCTCGAAGCTTTTTTGCTTATGTTCGTCGATTCCGGGTCCGTTGTCCGCAATTTCGATGATAAGGTCTTGCTCCTCGGCGTAGGCGGTTACGATGATAGCTCCGTTCCCTCCGCGAGGCTCGATTCCGTATTTCACGGCATTCTCTACGATGGGCTGCAGAGTCAGCTTCATGATTCGGGAATCCAAAAATTTTTCATTGATGACAACTTTGCTTTCAAAGCTTTTGGGGAATCGAATGTGAATAATTTCCAAGTATTTCATAAGAATCGAGAGCTCGTCTTTCAGCGTGACTTCCATATTGGCGAAACTGGCCGCGTAACGGTATACATCGGCTAAATTTTGCGCAAGCTTTTCCGTTAACGGATTATTTTCCAAACACGCAATGCCGCTGATGATGCCGAGCGTATTGTAGAGAAGGTGCGGATTAATCTGATTTTGCAGCGCTTGAATGGCGGCTTCCTGTTGATGCAATTGCAGCTTCATCTCTTTCATTTCCAGTTCGGCTACCATTCTTAACGAATCGTTCAATTGTTCCACCATCTTATTGAAGCTGTAGCTCAGAATTTGAAATTCGTTGATTTCGGAGTTTAGCTCAACTCGAACATTCAAACCGCCTCTGGCCACCGCCTCCATGGCGGATTTCATTTTTTTTACCGGTCCGACAAAACTTTTCAACACTAGCGGAATGACCGCCACGAGACAGAGAATGATGATAACGACCGTGATCAGTGAAGATTTGATGGCCGTATTCAATCCGCTCGCGATTTCTTGATAGGGGACAATGGCCACGATGTTCCATCCTGTTTGTCCGGATTTTGTAACATCCACCAAGGATTTTTTGCCGTTCCACTCCTGGATGCTCGATTGCCCGTCCAATTGCAGAGACAGCGTGTTGAGGCCCGTATCGCTTCGGGCCTTCCCTACCCATCTTTCATCCGGATAATAGATCACATTCCCTTCCGGCGACAGCAAAAAGAAAAACCCGCTCTTGCCCAGATTGGACTTTTGGAACGTGGCGTTAATTTCGGCAAGGGAAAATTCAATGACCAGGTTCCCTATTAAAGAAACATTTTGAGAACTGTACACGGGAATCAGCATGCTCATAACCGGCAGATTATTCGTCGAATTTCTGTACGTTGGCAATGTTTTGGTTTGCGCCGTCGGCGTTTCCAAGTACCAAGGTTTATTGGCGTACATCGTTTCACCTTTATTGAGGGCAATGATACGCTTATCGGAAGAAACCAAGTACAGATTGACGATCTCCGGATAGTTAAAAGAGATATAGACTTCCATTTCCTTCTGCAAATCCGTAACTTCTTGCGGAGTTAGTGGGGCGCCGCTTTCCAGCCACTTCTGAACCAACTGTGTAGTGATCAAGGTTCTCGTCGATTGGGCCATTTGCTTTAAATAAAATTCAAGGTGATAGCTAAGACGTTCGGAGGCCTCTCCAGTAATGGTTTTGAAATCCTGCTTTACCGCTTTGTTATAAAATAAGTAAGAAAAACTGGCCATCAGCAGGACGACCAGGATGGAAAGGCACATGAAAAGGGTATACATTTTTACAGCTATGGAAGAATTACGAATGAAGCCCTGTCTCATACTCCCAGGCTCCTCTTATACTCGTTGGGCGAAAGTCCCGTTATCGTCTTAAACAACCGGTTGAAGTAAGGCAGCGTCGAAAAGCCCACCATATCGGCGACTTCGTAGATTTTCAAATCCGTCTCAAGCAGCAGCTGCTTCGCCTTATCGATCCGGTATTGGTTCAAATAGTTGACGAAGGAATCGCCGGTATTTTTTTTGAAAATGACGCAAAACCGGGAGACGCTTAAATCAGCGATTTCGGCAATTTGAGACAGTGTAATTTCTTTCATATAATTTTTTTGCACATATTCTTGAACTCTTTTCATAACCAGATTCGGATTTTGGCTGGGAGCGGTTTCAAGATGCCGAAACCAATTTTCCAATAAGGAATAAAAGTATTTAAGAATCGCTTCCTTGTCTTGTCCGTTGATGGAGGCCCATTCCGCTCGCTCCCCCGTATGGCCGGTCTGTTCATACAGCTTGTCCGACAAGATACGCAGCATGCCCATTTTCTCGCCATGTGCCGCATGTTTGACGGTTAAGACGGATTTAATCAGCTCGGATAATTCGCGCCAAGCTTTTGGCCGGTCAAAGGAATCCAGCTTATGAATAAATTCATGGATGAGCAGCCAATGTTCCCGGTGCCGGTGAGAGCGCTGCATAAATTCCACGGAATGTGTAAGGGCTTTCTTTATTTTCTCTTCTGAAATCGGCTTAAGGACATACTCGGCAACCCCATACCTCATCGCCTCTTGCGCATAGGAAAAATTATCATACCCGCTAATAATGATCGGCGCGACAGACACTTGATATTCATACACTCTTTGCAGCAGTGCCAGCCCATCCATCCCCGGCATCATAATGTCGGTGATCAGCACGTCCGGCCACAATTCATTCATCAACTTCCACGCTTCTTCGCCGTCTCTTGCTTCACCGATAACTTTAAATCCTTCGATTCTTTCAATCAATTCAATGACCTGATTCCGGATCCAGAATTCATCTTCCGCAACAAGCACCTGATACATAGGAGCACCTCATTTGCTGATCGAACTTTAAGAAGAGTCGGTACGTCCCGATTGACCGAATCTATATTCATTTTATCCGCTCGACTTTCGTTTGCATACCCTATTTTCGAAGGCCAGAACGCATGGACACGTCTCAATCGTCGTGTGAGAAAAAAATAAGTCAATAAACAAAAAAATAGGGTAACGTAAATACAAGCCGAGAACTGTATAGTAAGTAGTGTGAGATTTATCACATCCATATATCCAAGGGGGAAAAAAAGTGAAAAAACTTGCCGCATTAGCCGTATCTTCTTTGATTATCGTCAGTACTACCGGATGCGGGAAAGCAAGCGATACACAAAAGCCGGATGGAACCGGCAGCGGTTCGACCGATAAGAAAATGACCGTCACTTTAATGACGTCAAGCTTTTCCGGAGGGGGATGGGCGGACAATAGCCCGGTGGTGCAGAAGCTGAATGAAAAATTAAATATCGACCTGCAAATTCAGTGGGTTCCTTTCGACACATTGGCTCAAAAGGAAAACGTTATGGCGGCTTCCAACAGTTTTCCCGATGTGTTCTGGGTTCAGCAAAACGAGTTTGTCAAATGGCGGGATAAAAATGTATTCATGGATGTCAAACCGTACTTGAACCAATATCCGAACCTGAGCAAACAAATACCGGAAGATGGATTGCAAATCGAAAATCCGAAGGGAAAATACTTCGGCATTCCTTACTATATTCAGGATACGCGGGATTCGTTTATCATCCGGCAAGATTGGCTGGACAAGCTTGGATTGAAAATGCCGACAACAGTGGACGAATTCGCGCAAGTGGCCAAGGCGTTCGCTGCGCAAGACCCGGATGGCAATGGCCAACAAGATACGAGCGGTTTCTCGTTCGGCATTCAAAACAATAAATTTTACGGTATTGCTCCGATCATGGCGGCATTCGGCCTGGGCAACGAGTGGAGCAAATCCGGCGATCAGTTGGTCAACTTTAAGACGCAAACCAAGGAACTGAAACAATTTGTTACCTTTATGAACAAGCTTTATCAAGAAGGGGCTCTGGACAAAGATTTCGCCACCAATAAAACGAACGATCAAGCGGACAAGTTCACATCCGGCAAAGTGGGGATTGCCGAAGTCGTCCCGGTGGAGTTTCTTCAAAACCGCTTGCCTACTTTGAAAAAAGCGCAGTCAAGCGCAGTAGTGAGCCAGCTTCTTCCGCCGAAAGGCCCGGATGGGAAACAAGGGACCTCCACCTTGTCGATGACATCTAAGATTGTGATCAACAATTCCATCGACAAAGACAAGCAGCAGCGCATTTTGAAAATGCTGGATTATATGCTGTCCGACGAAGGGTATGACCTGATCAAAAACGGCGTTGAAAATGTGCATTACAAATCGGATAACGGCAAGTTCGTCAAATTGGAAGCTTATGACAAAGATCGTCCGTTTCTGCTTTCTACATGGTTCATGCGCCGATTTGATCCGTTAGTGCAAATTCATAAGTGGGATGACGGAAATCTGGCCAAACAGCTTCAAGCCTTTGGCGACAATAACGCAAAATACAAATGGCCGAATGCGGCGGCTGCGGTTGTATCGGACGTTCAAACCAAGCTTGCGCCAAATCTGGACCAGAAATGGCTCGCGAGCATGATTAAAATTATTATGGGGCAAGCTCCTGTGGATACGGTCGATCAGGCGGCGGAAGAATGGTTGAAAAATGGCGGGGACCAAATCACGAAGGATATCAATGCCGAGTACCAAAAGCTTCAATAACTAATTACTGGAGTTGAACGATCCCCATGATGAAACTTGGAAGTCGCAGCGTGCCGTTATATTTGATGATTTTGCCCGGTTTGTTATTCTTTATCCTGTTTCGTTATATTCCGATGGGGGGTCTAGTCCTTGCTTTCAAGGACTACGACCCGATCGGCGGATTTGCCAGCAGCCCTTGGGTCGGCTTGGACAATTTTCGCAAGCTATTCGCCGACCATGATTTCTGGATATTGCTGCGCAATACGTTTGTGTTAAGCGGAATTAATTTACTTTTCTTTTTCCCGGTGCCCATCATAATCGCGTTGTTATTGAACGAAGTTAGATTGCCGTGGGTTAAGAAAATCGTGCAAACGACCATCTATATTCCCCACTTTGTTTCGTGGGTCGTAGTGGCCGGCATCACCGTTGTATTATTTGCCACACAGGACGGCGGGATTAACAAGCTTTTGGTGCAGTACGGATTTCCGCGATTCGAGCTGTTGACAGATCCCGCTTACTTCCGAGGGCTGTTCTTATTCCAAAATATATGGAAAGAAATGGGGTGGAGCGCGATTGTGTTTCTTGCCGCATTGGCCTCAGTGGACCCGGGGCTTTATGAGGCTGCCTACGTCGATGGCGCAGGACGCTGGAGACAAATGTGGCATATTACTTTGCCGAGCTTGCGTTCCATTGCGGTCATTTTGTTTGTGCTGCGCTTGGGTTCGGTCATGGATGTAGGCTTTGAGCAAATATTGTTGATCCAAAATTCGGTAAATATTAGCGTGTCCGACGTCTTTGACACTTATGTGTACCGCAACGGCATTCAGCAAGGCGAGTACAGCTTTACGACCGCAGTAGGCCTTTTTAAATCCGTTGTCGCTTTCGTTCTTGTCATGACGGTGAATCATTTGGCCAAGAGGTTCGGCGAGGAGGGAGTTTACTAGTATGAAAAAAGCAAATATCCTCTTCGACGCATTTATTTATGCGGTGCTGCTGGTCTGCTTTCTATTTGTAGCCTTTCCGTTCGTCTACATCCTGTTCAGTTCATTCTCTACAAAAAGCGAATTTATGACGCGCGGATTTTTTATTTTCCCGCATGAATGGACGCTGAACTCGTACGGCTATTTGCTGCAAAATCGAAATTTCACGCATGCTTACGGCAATACGTTTCTGATCACGATTTGCGGGACGGCGATAAGCCTCTTGTTCACCGTATTTATGGCTTACGGATTATCCAAGAGCTGGCTTAAGGGGCGAAGAGTGCTGAATCTGCTTGTCTTGTTTACGATGATTTTCAACGGCGGAATTATTCCCACTTATCTCGTCGTGCGGCAATTGCACCTGTTGAACAGTTATTGGGCGCTATTTTTGACCGCCGCTATTTTCCCGTTCCTGCTGATTATTATGCGCAGCTTTTTTGCCAGCGTTCCGTTGGAACTGGAGGAGGCGGCCAGAATTGACGGGTGCGGCGAATGGCGGTTGCTGTTCCGCATTATTTTGCCGCTGTCTTTGCCTTCGCTCGTTACGATCGGGCTTATGTATGGAGTAGCTCATTGGAACAATTATTTTCAAGCGATTTTGTACCTAAACGATGCTGACAAATGGCCTGTCCAAGCTTTCCTGCGTCAATTTTTACTTGAATCCGATACTGGAATGGCGACAGACATCGGGGGATTCGAATACGGGCCGCCGGTCAAAATGGCCGCCGTCGTGGCTACAGCCTTGCCGCTTATCTTTTGTTACCCTTTCCTGCAAAAATACTTTAATAAGGGTATGATGGTAGGTTCAGTCAAAGGTTAAGCCGAAGGAGGAGACATGCAGCGATGCGCAATATTGTCATGATTACGACAGACCAACAGCAAATGCGGGCGATGAGCTGCGCCGATTCAAGCTATCGCACGCCCAACCTGGATCGGCTGGCGCAGATGGGCGCACGGTTTACAGGGGCTATCAGCACGTCAGCCCAATGTTCGCCTTCAAGAGCTACCTGGGTGACAGGGAAATACCCCCATCAGGTGGGCGTCAATAATATCGGCCATATGCTGGATCCCGGCGACTGGGGAATCGCCAAGGAATTCAATAGCTGCGGCTATGAAACCGTGTATTTCGGCAAATGGCATCTCGGCAATACTCCAGCCGATTACGGGTTTCAAATCACCGATTACCGGACGGACGGCTTGCAGCTTGACGGAGCCAACGGCGATCCCCGGTTTCACAGCTGCAAGGACGCCGAGACAACGGCGAAGGCGCTCAATTACTTGGGGGACCGCGATGGCGGGAAGGCGTTTTTTTTAACGGTATCGTGGTATATGCCGCATCCGAATTCCCCGGAGGACGGTCCCTTCGAGCTTCTTGAAGGCGATGCCGCCGCATTTCCGAGGGAGCGGATGCCCGTGCCGGCCAGCTTTTATGCCGACGATTTATCCACGAAGCCTGCTTTTCAAAAAGAGCGGGCTTCGAAAGCCGAGTCGGCGCTGACTGAGGACATCGTGAAGCGCGATGCGCAGCGCTATCGGGCCATGCTGAGCCTGATGGACCGGAATTTGGGCCGCTTGCTGGAGCAGCTCGAAAGGAAGGGGCTGCTGGACAATACGGCCATTCTTTTCACCAGCGATCATGGAGATATGCAGGGGGCGCACAAGCTGCGCTTAAAGGGCGTTATTCCGTACAAGGAGCTGTATAACGTGCCGATGATCCTCTATGTTCCCGGCCTCGATCCGGCGAGGAAAGTCATTCCCGATCTTGTTTCAAGCGCTGCGGTTCCGGGGACTTTGCTCGAAGCGGCAGGGCTTCCGGTACGGGAGCGCTTTGAAGGCGGCTCGTTTTTGAACGCGATGGTGCGGAAGGAACGGCCTTCGGAGGAAAAAGTATTTTTCGAGCACTACAAGGCGTACTGGGGATTCCATCCGTTCCGGGGCGTGCAGACGGCGAGATGGAAATATGTGTTTTATTACGAAGAGGGCTACGAAGAAATGTATGACCTGGAAGAGGACCCGGATGAGAATGTAAATGTTGCCAACTGGCCGAAATTCGAGGGGATCCGCCGGCTGCTCAAGGAAGAAGTGGATTGCTGGTGGGAATCAACGGGAGCACTTACTCGAGAGCCGATTATCGATCAGAACAATCCATGGGGCAAAGATATTTAGCGATGAATGGAGAGGTTGAGGTAGATGAGAATATTATTTTTGGATTTGGATTCGACGAGCCCGGATCATCTGGGATGCTACGGTTATCATCGGAATACTTCGCCGAATATTGATAAAATCGCAGCCGAAGGCGTGCGGTTTAACAATTATTATACATCCGACGCGCCATGCGCGCCTTCCCGGACGGCGCTGATGAGCGGCAAGTTCGGGATCATCAACGGTCTTGTAGGCCACGGCGGTACAGCCGGCGATATGAAGCTGGAAGGGACGGAACGCGAGCTGATGGGCAAGCTGACGCGCGGAGGTGCGCTCCCGTCTTATTTGGGACTGGCTGCCGACTTGAACACGGTGTTAATTAGTCCTTTTGCCCAAAGACATTCGACTTTTCATTTTTATGCCGGATTCAACGAAATCCTTAATACAGGCAAATATGGCAACGAATCGGCCGAACATGTAACGCCGGTCGCTCTGGATTGGATCGGGCGCAACGCAAGCAAAGATGACTGGTTCCTGTATATCAATTACTGGGATCCTCATACGCCTTACCGCGCACCGATGGAATTCGGCAATCCGTTCGCCAATGAGCCGCTGCCGGCATGGTTGACGGAGGAAGTGCTGGAGAGGCATAAGCAAATGGTCGGTTCCCATTCCGCGAATGAGCTGAATATCGATTTTCGGAACAAGACCTACAATAATGAAACGAGTCCGAATTTCCCTCGGCATCCCGGGGAAATTCAAAACATGGACGACATGAGAACGATGATTGACGGTTACGATTGCGGCATCCGTTATATGGATGAGCATCTTGGCCGGTTATTTGCCGCTTTGGAAGAGCAGGGCGTCATGGATGACCTGATCATCATCATTTCTGCGGACCACGGCGAGAATATGGGGCAATTGGGCATTTACGGCGAACATGCGACCGCCGATCAGGGCACATGCCGCATTCCTATGATTATTCGTTGGCCGGGCATGAAGCAGGGAATCGCAGATGACGGCCTGCATTACCATCTGGACCTGCTGCCGACAATGGCTGACATGCTGGGGACGCCGATCGTGCCTGACTGGAGCGGTGTCAGCTACGCCCCTGTTCTGAAAGAAGGAGCCGACTGCGGTCGCGATTATTTGGTCGTTTCGCAATGTGCCCATGTCGTCCAGCGAAGCGTTCGTTTTCGAGATTGGATCTACATCCGGTCTTATCATGACGGATTCCATCTGTTTGACGAAGAGATGCTGTTCAATCTTGCCGAAGACCCTAAAGAACAGCTCAATGTTGCGTCCGAGCACCGGGACGTTTGCATGGAAGCGGTCTATTATTTGAACCAGTGGCATGACGAAGCGATGCGCCGGAACAGCGACGCGGTCGACCCGTTGTGGATGGTGATGAAAGAGGGCGGACCGTTCCATGCCAGGGGGTATCTCAAAGGGTATATCAAGCGGCTGGAGGAGACGGGCCGAGGGCATCTCGTGCCGGAACTCGTCCGTAGGCATCCCGGTGAGTTCCCGCAAGAACCGAATGCCGTCATGGGGCATTTTCAAGCGAAGATTGGCGCCAGAATGGCGGGGAAATAGGGGAGCCGACAACCGCCTATCCGCCGGAGGGGACGAGCCGTATCATGCGCGGTAGGGCTTACTTATGCCGCAAATCCCGCCGCAACCGTTGCCGTGTGTCGTCACGCAGCCGGGATGCACCGGACGGTTCAGCGAGCGGGCCGCCTGATAGGCGCTTCCGTCCAAAAGCCTGCGAGAGTGCAGGGATTTCTGGCGCCGAGGGGGGCTGCGTCCATGTGGGCGGTGAAAAGCCTGCACAATTCAGGCTGTTGAAAAACCCCCACGCTAGAGGAGATAGCTGCAATCTGCTTGGCTGCACGAAGAAAACCTGCAAAAATCAGGCCACCCCAAAACCCCCCACGTTAGAGGAGATAACTACAATCTGCCCGGCTGAACGAAGAAAACCTGCAAAAATACATGAATTTGCGTTCTTGATCGCTGACCACGAATAATTCCTGCAATTGTGCAGGCTTTTCAGCGGGGACATGGGCTCAGGTTCACTTTCAGCGAAAATTCCTGCACTTTTGCAGGTTCTTCGCCAAAATAGGCCAATTTCAGGGAAAAAACCTGTACTTTCGCAGGTTTTTTCCCTATCAAGCTGCTTTTTGCCCATTTGCGCAGTTCCGCGACCTATACCGGGAGAGGCACTGGCGGGGAAAAGCAGTTCCCCCAAAATCAGGGTCCCTCTGCTTCCCCTAATCCTAACAACGTGTCGCGACTTTCTCGGGCAGCCTGCACAATTGCAGGAATAGTTTCTTTTCAAGCATATGTTTGCAGGTTTTCTTCACGAACGCGCCAAGCGGATTGTGCTATCGGCTCTGGCGCGGGTTCCTTGGTCAGCCTGAGTTACGATGGCGATGGTTCCATAATTAAGCAAAACTGCGGCTCCAGACGTTGGGGCAGCAGTTTTTTTGCGTTGATTTTGCGTGGGTTTGCCGCTTACAGTATTGCCGGGCCTTAGAGACCAATGATTGGAATCGTAAAAAATTATAATTTTCGAAGAAAAAATTATATCGTGAATGGGTTAAGTTTCAGCTATAATGAGCTATAAATTATCTTGAATGAAGGTAATTTCCGGAATTAGCCGGACTGTGGTTTTCAAGCGCTGCTGTTTCTTATACACACCTGGAGGAGGAAAAAGATGTTAAAACGCACCCTGGCGCTGGTCACTTCCGCACTTGTAGCTGCCGGTCCTATGGCACCGACAGTTACACATGCCGCAGATGTTAGCAGAGCTTTAGTGAGCATCGATGCGAGTTCAACTTTTCAAACCATTGACAACTTTGGCGCATCTGACGCGTGGTCCATGGATCCGATCGGAAAGGAATGGTCTGAAAGCAACAAGGAGAAGATTGCCGATTTACTATTTTCGCAGGACAAAGGGATCGGTTTATCAAGCTGGCGGTTTAATATCGGGGCCGGTTCCAACGATACGGATGAAAATATTATTACAATCCCATGGAGAAGGGTGGAAAGCTTCAAGAAAGATGAAAACAGCGCTTACGATTGGTCAAAGCAGGGCGGACAGCAATGGTTTTTGAAAGCTGCGAATGACAGAGGCGTTAAGGATATTATCGCATTTGTGAACAGCCCGCCGGTATGGATGACCAAGAACGGGCACGCACAGCCGGACGCTTCCGTCGGCTCTACGAATCTTAAACCGGGTTACGAGGGCAAGTTCGCCGGCTTTTTGGCTGATGTGGTGGATCATTTCGATAAGTCAGGCATTCATTTTAATTATGTCAGCCCCATCAACGAACCTACGTGGGATTGGAACGGAGCCGGACAAGAGGGGAACCGTTATAACAACACGGATTTTATCAATGTCATTAATAATCTTTATGCGGAGCTCAAGAATAGAAACATCAATACCAAAATCACTGCTCCTGAAGGCGTCGAAATCCTGGCTCTGCTTGATGACGCCAAATATGCACAATTTATGGCCTCCTCCCAAAATCCTAACGATAACAAACAACAATATCAGGGCGGAAGCAACAAATTAAATGTAGGCAAGTACCGGGAATATATCAAGGATTTTTTGGGCAATCCTGAAATCGCTTCCAAAATCGACAACAAGATCGTTTCCCACTCTTATTGGTCGGATACGGTTTCCGACAAAAACGGGGACCGCCTGGGGGCATTGCGGAAGCTGCTGTGGGAAAATCTGCAAAGTACGTTGCCGGGTTCGTCCTACTGGATGAGCGAGTACTGCGTTCTCGGCGATGTCGGGGAAATGCAGGGGAACGGAAGAGACTTAGGCATCGATCCGGCGCTTTTGATAGCGCGCACGATTCATTATGACCTGTCCGTTGCGAATGCATCCGCTTGGCAATGGTGGACGGCTGTGTCCAAAGGAGATTATAAAGACGGTCTGATTTATACGGATTATAGCGTGCCGGGTGACCAGCAATCGATCTATACGTCCAAAATGTTATGGGCATTGGGCAATTACAGCAAATTTATTCGTCCCGGGGCCAAACGGATCGCCATGACCGGACTTGCGGAGAATGACCCCAAGGGATTGATGGGTTCGGCTTATTTGCATGAGGGCAATCATAAAATCACTTCCGTCTACGTGAACTATACGAATGAGGATAAGCCGATTACCGTTCAGCTTAATCAAGTGCCGGACGGAAAAAAAGTATACCATCTTACGCCTTATGTGACGAGCGCAAGCGAAAGCTTGACTCAGCGCGACATGGTAACGGCGGGTGCTGACGGCGCATTTCAGTACACAATTCCCGCAAGGTCCATTGTAACGTTGGACGGCAGCTATGTGCCTGCGGATCAAGCGCCGGATAAGCCGGGTATTGATTCCGTCAAGCCCTTGAATAAAGCGGCGGATATCAAGCTGAACGGGGTTGCAGGAGCCGAAAGCTATAAAATCGTTTACGGCAAATCCCCGGACAATATGAATATGACTGCCGGTCCGGTGGCGGGTGCAAGCTACACGCTCCTCGGGCTGGAGAATAATACTGCGTATTACATACAGGCAATAGCCGTGAACCGGAACGGCGAAAGCGCCCCTTCCGACACGGCAACTGTGACGCCGGTGCTTAGTCCGCCGCAGCAGGTGTCCGCAAATCCCGTTGACGGAGGGATCGGCATTCAATTCTCCGGCGATCCTCATGTTCCGCACTATTTGGCAAAATGGGGAACCGCCAGCGGCACGTACAACGGCACAGTGGAAATCGCCGGTCAGGACGGTTTGTATAAAGGCGTCATTACAGGTTTAACCAACGGCAGTCCCTATTACTTGGCGATCCAGGCGCAGGACGGAGCGGACTACAGCGCTTTGTCTACCGAAATGACGGTAACCCCGACTGTTCAAGCGCCAAGCAAGCTGATCGCCGTTCCGGGCGACGGCAAAGTTCAACTGGAGTTCCCGGAGGTGCCGGGCATTGCCAAGTATGCTTTGGAAATGAACACCGGGAACGGTGCGCCGACAACGACGCAGCTGCTTACGAATTCCGCAACGATCGATCATCTGACAAACGGTCAAATCTATTCCTTCCGCGTATCTTCTGTAGGCACGGGCGGAACGGGGCAGCCGACAGCAAGCATCCAGGCTATGCCTCAAGCGGAAAACGTTACGTGGGAAGACGATTTTCAGAACGCTTCCTTGATTCCCTATAATCAGGATGTCAGTGTATGGAAGATGGAAAACGGGCTGTTGAAACATCAATCCGGAGGAGACAACCAGGGAGAGCTATCCGTTAAAAATGTCAAGGTGATTGACGGCACTATCTCCGTTACGGCCAAACACGCCGAGCCGGGCGCCGACTGGGGAGTTGTTTTCCGCGGTACGGATTATAATCATGCCTATGCCTTCGGATTCGAGAACGACGCGCTGTTCTTGCGGAAAAATGGCACGAATCTGGCCAAATCGAAGGCTTTCTCGGCCAAGCTGAACCAACTGTACCAGTTGAAGGTCGTTTTGGACGGTTCGCATATTCAGGCCTATCTGGATGATGAACTGATCTTTGATGTGCAGGATTCCACTTACAGCAGCGGTATGGTAGGACTGCATAGCTGGGATGATGCGCAGTTTAGCTACATGAAGGTGATTAGGCCGGGTGACTTGAAGAAAGCCCCGGAGATCAATACGGTTCGCAGCGGCAACCATCGGATCGATTTGAAATATGCGGAAATCGACGGGGCAACCGCCTATACGGTGCAATACGGCACAGCATCCGATAACTTGCAGAATCAAGCGGCTGCGAGCGGAGGAAATGCCGCAATAACCGGGCTCAGCAACAATCAGGTTTATTATTTCAAGGTTGTGGCGACGAATGGAGTCCTTCAGACCGAATCAAGCATCGTATCGGGTACGCCGCACGATGTCGATGTATCGCAGCTGCTCTACTATGTAGATGCGGGGGATTCGAGCCCGGATAAATTGGAAGACGGCGAGTCGTTCGGTTCCATGAACGGAGTGGAGGATCAAGCTTACGGGGCGGATCCCGTGACCGGATACAAGTGGGGCTATGAAGCCGACGATTCGCAAACTTGGGCCAATCTAACCGAGGACCGCTGGAGCAGCATTCGCCAGTACGACGGCAGCACCAACGGCAAAGGTCTCGCCTATCGGTTTGAAGTGCCCAACGGGTTGTATAATCTGGATCTGGGATTCGATGATCCTTGGGATAGTGCCGACAGGGTGATGGATATTGAAGTAGAAGGACAAAAAGTTCTTACCAACTACTTGATCGGAGCGGGCCAAGACGTGAAGCGGGTAGTGGGCGTTTCCGTTACGGATGGAGAGCTTGACGTAAAAATCATAAAACAGGGCGGCAACAAGCCCTTGATTAGCTGGCTTACCGTTCAGCAAGATACCGGCGTTCCTGCTCAACCGGCGATCAAACGCGCAGCCGAAGGGGATTCCAAGGTTACTTTGTATTTTGACGAGACTATTCATGCCGATTATGACATTGCGTATGGCACGGATCAAGGGAACCTTGCCCACCACATCTCTGTGCCGGGAAATGTCAACCATTACACGGTTGAAAATTTGACGAACGGCACGCCGTACTATTTTGCGTTGACAACGGTTAGAGGCAGTTCCTCAAGCCCTGCATCCGACGTGAAAACGGCGACACCGGTAGGCCCTGCGGATCCTAATCTATACTATTTTGTGGATGCAGGGGCGACCACTGTGCAAAACGGGGTTACACTCGGCGCGAAACAGTCGGTTCCCGATCAAAGTTTCGGAAAGGATCCCGTCACCGGAGCAGCCTGGGGATATGTTGCGGATGACGGGCGCACCTGGGCCAAGAGCGATGAAACAGACCCGTTTCTCTCGATCCGTCAATATGACGGAAATGATAACGGGAAAGGAATCGCTTATAAATTTGAAGTCCCCCCTGGCACGTACGATGTGCGAATGGGCTTTGACGATCCTTGGGATTCGCCGACCAGATTGATGGACATCTACGTTCAGAACGACCGCAAGCTACAAAATTACGTGGTCGGCGACAAGCGGGAGATCAAGGAATTTACCGCGGATGTGACAACAGACCAGCTTGAAGTCAAACTGGTTAAGGCAGGGTCCGACAAGCCTGCTGTCGGGTGGATTTCCGTCCGATACGTGAAACCGCTTCCGGGATTGGAGAACACAGGTCCGAAGCTTTGGTACAAGTTCAATGAGGGCAGCGGGACAACGGTTAGCGATGCTTCCGGAAACGGCCATGCGGGCACGCTTAGCGGCGGCGTTTCGTGGGGAACGGCGAAAAACGGCGCTGGCGCTGGCGCGTTAAACGGAACAGACGGCTTCGTTCAGATGCCGAACGGAATGCTGTCGGGTATAACGGACCTCACGGTGTCGACGAATGTGTATATCGATCCGGCAATTAAGAATCCTTACTGGATCTTCACGTTCGGTTCGGCGGAAAACCCCGCTTCGGCTCCCGGCACCAAATATTTCGGCATGTTGACGGACGGAAGCGGCAATTCCCGCGTCAGCATGACGAACGACAGGTGGTCCGCGGAACAAAACGCGTCGAAAGGCTCATCCCTTGCCAAAGGGGTGTGGAAACATGTCGCCGTGACCGTGTCCGGCACAATCATGACATTTTATGAAGATGGAAACAAGATTGCTGAGAGAAAAAATGTAACGGTTTCTCCCAAAGATATGGAGGTGACCGTAGCCAACTATATCGGCAAGCCTGCTTATCCTGCGGATCAATACTTTAAAGGGCAAATTTCGGATTTTCGCTTATATGACCGGGCTTTATCCGCCAGTGAAATCAGAAATGTATGGATCGAATCCCTGACTGACAGCGAGGCTGTTCAGGCGGTCAAAGACGGCTTGGATTTAGGTGATACTGCGGCTGTGGTCGGCAACTTGACACTTCCGACTGTCTATGCGGCCGGGGTAAACGTCACATGGAGCTCTGACCGCACGGATATTATTTCCGCTGACGGCAAGGTGACCAGACCGCTCGACGCAGATACAACGGTCCATGTAACGGCAGCTATTCATAAAGGGGCTGCGACGGACAGCAAAACCATTGCGGTTACCGTTTTGAAAGCGGGGGATGCGGTCGGCCTGGACTCCCGCGCCTATGTGCTATTTCTCAACCAGACCCACAGGACGAAAGTTACGGTTACTCATCCGGACGGATCTGTGGACGATGTGACGGGTTCAGCCGCGTATGAATCGTCGGATTCCAATGTTGCCGCGGTGGACGGTTCGGGAGTGGTGACCGGGCTCCGCAAAGGAACGGCAGTCATTAAGGTTGCATACAAAGGCGAGACCTACCAAGTAACTGTAACGGTAAAGAATGATATGCTGCTGTGGTACAAATTGGGCGAAACCGGCGGCACTACCGCGGCAGACGCATCGGGGAACGGGAACGACGGTATCCTCAAAAACGGCGCAGCCTGGGGACCGGGCATTGGCGGCAGCTCGCTGCAATTAAGCGGCGGTTACAACGGCGCCTATGTACAGATGCCGAACAACCTGCTCCAGGGGGTCGACGATTTGACGATATCGGCCTTCATGAAGCTGGATGCAACCGCAACGGCGCCGCAATGGCTAGCTACATTTAGCAATACGAAAAATGGATACATCTACTTCGCGCCGACTTTGAGCGGCAGGTTCAGATACTCCATTACGCCTACGAACTGGAGCGGAGAGAGCGGGGTAGCGAGCAGTTCGATTCCCGTCAATTCCTGGAGGCAGGTTGCGGTAACTTATTCTGCCTCAACCGGAACCGCCACCTTGTATGTGGACGGAGCAGCCGTACAAAGCGATTACGTTGCTCAAAAGCCGAGCAGTCTGGAACCGACCGATGCGAATTTTATCGGCAAGCCGTGGCCCAATTATGGCGACCCTTATTTTAAAGGCAACGTCAGCGACTTCCGCTTATACAGCAGAGCGTTGGAGAAGTCCGAAATTCAGTCGATCTATGAAAGCAAGCTGAGCGATATGTTTATGGCGGATCAAATGAACCTGACGCTCGGGGATACCAGCGCCGTACAAAGCAGCTTGAAACTCCCGGCCAGAGGTTCGTACGGAAGCGCGATCACCTGGACTTCAAGCAATGAAGCGGTGATCAACAGCCGGACGGGCGCGGTGACACGTCCAGCAGCCAGCGACGGCAATGCAACGGTCATGCTGACGGCGACCATCAGCAACGGCCGAGCGACAGCAACCAAAACGTTTGCTGTGACGGTCATCAAGCAGCTTGCGGATGCCGAGAAATTGCAACGCGATGCGGAGAATTTGACGGTTCACAACATCGGCGATGTCCGCGGCAATCTGACACTGCCTGTACAAGGCGAGTTCGGCTCCGTGATTTCATGGTCCTCCGAGGACCCCGCCGTCGTTGCGCCGACCGGTGAGGTGAAGCGTCCCGCCGCGGGTACCGGTGATGCGGACATCAAACTGACGGCAACGCTCAGGTTGAATGGCGAGGTTCTCACCAAGGCATTTTTGGCTCACGTAAAGATGCTGCCCGCGAAGCCGGATTATGCAGGCTATCTGTTTGCCTACTTTATCGGCGAAGGCACGAAAGACGGCGAACAGCTCTACATGGCGGCGAGCAAGGGAAATGATCCGCTGCACTGGAACAATTTGAACCAAGGCAAACCTGTATTTACATCCCGACTGGGTGAAAAAGGGGTCAGAGACCCTTCCATTGTCAGGTCCCCGGACGGCGATAAATTTTACATGATCGCAACGGATCTTAATATTTACAGCAACGGGGATTGGACCCGGGCGCAAACAACGGGCAGCACGTCCTTGTTGATTTGGGAATCGTCGGATTTGATCCATTGGTCGAATCAAAGACTGGTTAAAGTATCTTCCGATTTGGCGGGAAATACTTGGGCGCCGGAAGCGTTCTATGACAAAACGACCGGGGAATATGTCGTCTTTTGGGCTTCGAAGATGTACAGCGATGCCGCCAAGTCAGGCAGTCCGAATGAGAGAATTATGTATGCGAAGACGCGGGATTTTTATACGTTTACGGAGGCCAAGGAGTACTTCAATCCCGGATATTCGGTCATTGATACGACCATGATTGAAAACAACGGGAAGATTTACAGATTTACGAAGGATGAACGCGATTTCAACGCTGCGACTTCGCCTAACGGCAAGATGGTATTCGAGGAATCCGGCGACTCCATATTCGGCAGCTTCACCATGATCAAAGAAGGGATCGGCAAAGGAACGATCCCTGCCGGAGAAGGACCGCTGGTGTTCAAGGCGAACGGAGAAAACAAATGGTATCTGTTTATCGATTACTTCTCCGGCGGAGGCTACAAGCCTTTTTACACCACCGATCTGGCATCGGGCATATGGACTCCGGTTTCAAGCGGATACAGTTTCCCGACACCGGCGCCGAGACATGGAACGGTGCTGCCGATCACAGCGGAGGAGCTAACGAGAATCAACGGAACACTGCCGGTTGAAGTCGCACCTGCGGCAAGTGAAGTGACGAGCGTGACGCTCGATCAACAGGCTCTCGCTCTAAAACCCGGGCAGACCGCACAGCTGAAGGCGACCGTTCTCCCCGACCTTGCAGGGAACAAGACGGTCCTGTGGTCCAGCAGCAATGAAGCGGTCGCCACCGTCGACGGCGCGGGAACCGTGACCGCAATCGGCAGCGGTACGGCTGCGATTACCGCGACTACGGTGGATGGCGGAAGGATCGCCACGGCTCAGGTCACGGTTCGGGAAGCAGGCGCAGTACCTGTAACCGGCGTGTCGCTCAATATGGCCGCGGCCCTGCTGCAAGTCGGAGGGACGACGCTGCTTGAGGCCGCCGTCACACCGGGCGACGCAACCAACAAAGCGGTGCGCTTCACCTCTTCAGCGCCAAGCGTAGCCTCCGTGACGTATGCGGTTTATAACGCGCAAACCGGAACGACCAGTGTTATTGTTACCGGCGTTTCCAGCGGAACTGCGCTCGTCATTGCTACAACAGAGGACGGAAGCTATACGGCGGCCAGCACTATAACGGTGGCAAGCGGCGGCGGCGATAGCGGCGGTAGCGGCAGTACATCGAACTCGACCGGATCGGCCAACACGCCTAAAGAACCGGAAGCGCCTGTCAGCGACATCCCCGGTAAAGTGAAAATAGGAGCCCCTGTTGTCGAGACAGGATCAGCCAAAGTCACTGTCGATGCTCAAGCCTTGAACAAGGCTTTTGAAGAGGCGGGGGTTGCCCTGATTGAAGTGCCGAAAACAGCGGAAGTAAATCGCTATATCGTCAACCTGCCGGCTTCGGCGCTGACGGCAGCGGGTGGCAAACAAGTCACAGTAGCAACAGAAATCGCTACTGTCGCAGTACCTTTGGGCATGTTAGGAGCTTCTGCCGGAACGGGCACTGCGGACGTTACGTTGTCGATCGGGAAAGCCGATGCGGTTGGCCTGGATGCGGCGGCACAGGCGGCGATCGGCAGCAAGCCGGTCATTGAGCTTACTTTGACGGCGAATGGGTCGGCCATTGCCTGGAACAACCCGGAAGGACCGATACGCGTGTCGATCCCTTATACGCCTTCCGCCGAAGAGCTTGCTAATTCGGAGCATATTACTGTTTGGAAGGTCGGTGCAGACGGACGAATAACAGCAGTTCCTACGGGAAAATATGATGCAGCTGCCGGAACCGTCACCTTCGCGACCACGCAACTCGGCCGATATGCGGTTGCCTACGTCCACAAGTCTTTCCGCGATCTGGCGGATTACGGCTGGGCCAAACATGCAGTCGAGGTCATGGCGTCTAAAGGAGTCATTCAGGGTACTTCGAACGATATCTTTGAGCCCGGTGAAAACATTACGAGAGCCGATTTCGTCCAGCTTTTGGTTCGCACTCTTGGATTGACCGCCAAGACAGACGGCCAATTTGCAGATGTCAGCTCCAACGCTTACTACGCCGATGCGATAGCGATTGCCCGGAAGCTGGGAATTTCCGCCGGGGTCGGCGGGAACCGATTCAGCCCGGATTCGACGATCACCCGTCAAGATATGATGGTATTGATCGAGCGCGCGTTGAAGGCGGCGAAAAAACAGATTGCAGCAGGATCGGAGGACCATCTTTCCGGATTTGCCGACAGCTCGGAAGTCGCACCCTATGCGAAGCAAAGCGTAGCTGCGCTTATCCGGAACGGAATTATTAGCGGAGACGGCAGCGGAATCAATCCGCTCGGGAATGCAACGAGGGCAGAAACGGCAATGCTTATGTATCGAATCTACAATAAGTAGGTATTTTGGGCCGAGAAGACGAAAATTTTGATTGCAGGACCATTAGTATCATTGGATGCTAGTGGTCTTTTTTTGCACGAATCTTGCTGCGCGTTGTAGGGCGAAACGCTGGATTTTACCGGATGACGTTGTAAATATTTGCTTTTCTCATTTGTAAATTCATGGTACAATATGGAATATTAATGGTTTAAACTCCCTCAGCTAGCGCGGCTGAAATACTGATTTCCCCATTCTCTGCTTGCTGCATGCATCAAGTTTTTTCTTTCCTTACAGGAATTCCCGCATGACTCCACTCCAAGCTTCTCTCACCAAGTTACGCCATAGTCTGTTCATAGTTTATTCCTTTTACTTCCATTGATTAAGTTAATAGATTGCTGATTGGCAATCCGGATGCACGGTCATATCAATTCATAGCGGCAAATCCCCTGATTTTGGCATGTTTTCGGGAAGTTTATTTAACGAGGGAGTGATTTATTTGGAAAAAATCGGAGTAATTGGCGCTGGGGTTATGGGCAGAGGAGTTGCCCAGAACTTCGCACAATTCGGCTATCCGGTTGTTCTCATAGATATTTGTGAGAGCATACTGGAGAAAGCAAGCGAGGAAATCTATAACAACGTGAGGTTTCAGGGATTATTCAAGAAGAGCGAAGTTGTAATGGAGCCTGAAACTGTACTATCAAGAATAAAATTTTCTACCGATTATGGGTTGCTGGCCGAGGTGGGTTTTATCGTAGAGAATGTTGCTGAAAAATGGGAAACCAAGAGTGAGGTTTATAAAAAATTAGATGAGATCTGTCAAGATAACTGCGTAATCCTGGTTAATACTTCATGTATATCTATAACAAAGGTTGCATCTTTAACTAAAAGGCCATCCTTTATCCTGGGGGCTCATTTTATGAATCCCGTGCCTGTGAAATCGGCGGTTGAAATCATCCGCGGTTATCATACATCTGATTCAACTATCGAGCGGACCAAGGAACTGCTTTTCACAATTGGCAAAGAAACGATCGTAGTGAACGATTATCCGGGCTTTGTCTCGAATAGGATTTCACATTTATTTATGAATGAAGCGGCTTTTGTAGTCCAGGATCAGGTAGCTTCGCCCCAGGAAGTAGATGATATTTTTAAAAAATGTTATTCGCATACAATGGGGCCATTGGAAACTGCAGATTTGATAGGCTTGGATACAGTGGTGCAATCTTTGGATGTTTTATATGAAAGTTACCAGGATTCCAAATTCCGCTGCTGTCCCCTATTGCGTAAAATGGTCGCAGCCGGCTTGTATGGCAGAAAGTCGGGACAGGGGTTTTATACATATGAATAAAGTCGCGTAGGAAGGGGGCCAAATTAAAGTTAAAACAATGAATTGACAAAGTATTTTACTTAAAGGAAGGTGATTTTTTATGGAAAATGTACATGTAAAGGTCAGGATTAAGGGATTTCTCGGCAAATTTTTCAAAAAGCACGAACTGCGGGATGACGAGGATATATTCTCATTGGGATTTGTAAACTCTTTATTTGCTATGCAGTTAGTTATGTTCCTCGAAAAAGAATTCAAAATAAGAGTTGACAATAAAGATCTCGATATGGACAATTTCAGGTCTATCAATTCCATTTATGAACTTGTCGAAAGGAAAGCCAGTTAATGATAATTGAACTGACCAAGGAACAACAGGCATGGAAGGCTGAATTCAGAGAATTTGCAGATCAGGTAATCGAACCTAGTGCTGAAGAGAACGACCGGGAGGAACGTATTGCGCCCGAAATTATAGCGAAGCTGAAAGAGAAAGGATACTTGGGTTCCATGCTTCCGAAGGAATACGGCGGAATGGGACTGGATTGGGTTACAGTCGGCATCTTGAATGAAGAAACGGGACGAGGATGTTCCTCCGTTAGAAGCTTGCTGACCGTCCATGGAATGGTGGCATTGGCCATTCTAAGGTGGGGAAGCGATGAACAGCGAAGCCGGTTGCTGCCCCAACTGGCCGCCGGCGAAATCATAGGCGCTTTTGCGCTTACAGAGCCGGATGTAGGCAGCGATGCTAAGAATGTACAGACAACAGCTGTTCTTTCGGACGATTGCTATGTGCTGAATGGACGCAAAAAGTGGATCACCATGGGGCAGATCGCTGATATTTACTTGGTGTTTGCGCAGTGTGAAGGCAAACCCACTGCTTTTTTGGTCGAGAGCAGTTCTCCCGGATTTGTCAGAACCCCCATAACGGGGATGCTGGGAGTAAGAGCTTCGATGCTGGCGGAGCTGCATTTTGACGATTGCAAAATCCCGAAAGAACACATTGTGGGACGAGTGGGGACAGGCTTATCGCACGTGGCCTTAAATTGTCTGGATTATGGAAGATACACCGTTGCCTGCGGATGTGTCGGCCTGGGACAAGCCTGCTTGGAACAATCCGTGAGCTATGCGAGGAAAAGGAAGCAATTTGGTTCGCCTTTACGGGAGAATCAACTGATCCAAAAAATGTTAACCGAAATGGCGGTAAATACCAAGGCGGCAAGATTACTATGTTACCATTCGGGATACTTGAAGGATGCCATGGATCCCGATTCGATCATGGAAACGTGGACGGCAAAATATTTTGCCTCCAGGATGATTAATCAGGTAGCAAGTGATGCTGTGCAAATTCATGGGGCAAATGGATGCAGCCGTGATTATCCCGTTGAAAGGTATATGCGCGACGCCAAAATCAATGAAATTATCGAGGGAACTACGCAAATGCACGAGATGCTTATCGCAATGAACACATTGAGGAACACCTAACCACTTTATACAAGCCGCGTTGGAGGGATGCGTGATGAACAAAGAAAGCACCGCAACGAAGGAAAAACAAAAGATCAAATGTATTGTATGGGATTTAGACAATACGATTTGGGACGGGGTACTTCTTGAAGACAACAACGTCACGCTTCGAAGCGGGGCCGTTGATATTATCAAAACGCTGGACAACCGTGGGATCTTGCAGTCCGTTGCGAGTAAAAATGATCATCAGGCAGCCATGAATAAGCTTGAAGAGTTTGGACTGCAGGAATATTTCATCTATCCTCAAATCAACTGGAACTCGAAATCCTCTTCCATCGCGGCTATTGCGGAATCCATCAATATAGGCATAGACACACTGGCATTTGTCGATGATCAACCCTTTGAACGAGAAGAAGTCAAATATGCGCTTCCTGAAGTCCTTTGTATAGACGCTTTGGATTTGCACCTGCTCCTGGACATGCCCGAGATGAACCCGAAATTCGTTACAGAAGATTCAAAAAATCGAAGAAAAATGTATATGAGCGATATCAAACGGAACCTTGTAGAGGAAAGCTTTATAGGTACACACGAAGAGTTTTTAGCGTCGCTCAATATGAAATTTTTTATATCAAGGGTTAAAGAAGGGGACTTGCAGCGAGCGGAGGAACTGACGGTAAGAACCCATCAATTAAATACTACCGGATACACGTATTCGTACGAAGAGATCGACAAGATGAGTACATCGGATACTCATTTGCTGCTCATTTCGGATTTGGAAGATAAATATGGGACCTACGGTAAAATAGGGCTAACGCTTATAGAAATAGGACAAGACGTATGGACCATAAAGCTCCTGCTGATGTCCTGTCGCGTCATGTCGCGCGGAGTAGGGACGGTCATGATCAATCACGTCATGAACCTTGCCAAGAAGGCAAATGCGGTACTGCGTGCCGAGTTTGTCACGACGGACAGAAATCGGATGATGTATGTTACGTATAAATTTGCAGGGTTTAAAGAGATTCACGAAGACGGAAATTATATCGTATTCGAAAATGATCTTTCCAATATACAGCCGTTGCCCGGGTATATCAGGCTGGCTGTGGAAAAATAAAAATAGTATGCAGGGAGGCATTTGATCATGGAAAAGTTCGCTTTTATTTTTCCGGGACAAGGAACACAGTTTATACAGATGGGCAAATCGTTTTTTGATCACTACTCGATCTCGAAACAGACATTCGAGGAAGCGAGCGATGTTTCGGGAATCGATGTCGCCAATCTATGTTTTAACGGAAGCGTGAGCAGCATTAATGAATTTTCCAATATGCAGCTTGCTATTTTAACGACCGAGATTGCGATATTTAGAGCGTACATGGAGGATTATGGGGTTTACCCTCAATTTGCAGTAGGCCACAGTATTGGCGAATATGCCGCTCTTGTGAGTGCCGGGGCTGTAACTTTCAGGGATGCGATTGCAATCATGATGAAAAGGGGGGAATTAATAAACGGAGTAGTTCAAAAAGATATAGGTCATATGGCCATCATCGAACAATCCAAACAGGAAATCATAGAAGAGTGTATCAGAGCGGCCAATGCGGAGGGGAGCGTATTTATTTCATGCTTCAACTCAAATAGTCAATACGCGATAAGCGGCTTAAATGAGAAACTTGAAGCGGTCGAACAGCAACTGCTTGATAAAGAGGCCATGGTATCCCCGCTTTTCAGCAGTCCGCCGATTCATTGTCCGATCATGAACGAAATTTGTATGGAGTATTTGGAGTATATTAGCGGTTTTGAATTTTATCCGTTTAGATTTCCTGTTATATCCAACTATACCGGTAATCCTTTATCGGACCCGAATAAAATTGCTAAAAGTTTGACTTATCACTTAATTTCTCCGGTTCTGTTTACTTCAGCCCTTCATCTCTTCCGGCGATTTGGCGTTACGGCGACGATTGAAATGAGCCCTAAGCTGCTATTATCCGAATTTATTAAGGAGAATCTGCCGAACTTGAAAACCTATTGTTATGGCTTGATCAATGACAAGCACAAGCTGGATGTTTTGTTTACATCCGACCCGAATTTCGCTAAAGATCTGCCCAATTTTGCCGGAAGATGCCTTAGCATTTTAGTTTCTACAGAGAACAAGAACACGGATCACAATGAATACAAGGAAGTTGTTAAAATCTATGAAAAGCTCAAAGAGAAATACAATGCGACATCTAAGCATAGAGACGGTGTAAAAAGCGAGATACAGGCCGAAATGCTTGATATGTTGATTGCGGCGTTGCGAATCAAAAAGCTTGACCCGAGACAAATCAGAAATTGCGTAAAAACGTTATTGGATGAAACCAATTCTTTCTATCATTTTACCAAAGTATTTCAGACTCTGTAGAAAGCGGGATCATGTCATGAAAAATAACCATATCGATCATTCGCCTTATAAAGAAGATGATATAGCGGTTATTGGCATAGGATTGCAAATAGCCGGCACCAACAATCTGGATGAATTTTGGGAAGTTTTTGAAAATAATATAGACCTCATCAGGGATCTTCCGCAAGGCCGCCAAGATGATTTGCAAGAGCTTGCCCACATCTATACGTTGATGATGCCGAATTCCAACAGTAAAATATCATACAACAAGGCTGGATATTTGGAGCGTATAGACGAATTCGACTATGAGTTTTTCAAACTCCCGCCTATAGAGGCACAAGTCATGGATCCTATACAACGGATATTGCTGCAGACCATTTTCCATGCATTCGACGATGCTGGCTACACATCGGAAATGTTGAACGGTTCCAAAACCGGTATTTTTATCGGTTATACCCCTGGCTCTACGAAAGATAATTATTCCACGAATATTTTCCATAATAATCCTGAATTGATCAAGTATTCAAATGTAGGCAATATGCCTTGCATGGTGCCTTCCCGCGCATCGTACCTATTAAATTTGAAAGGGCCGACGATGGTTATTGACTCCGCGTGTTCTTCATCTCTGGTGGCCATTCATGATGCATGCGTAAGCATCAAAAATGGCACATGTTCCATGGCGATCGCCGGCGGCATCAGACTGCATTCGTTTCCAATTGCCTATGATGATATGAATGTAGGCTTTGAAACGGATGATAGTAAAACCAGAACCTTTGACAATACGGCCAGCGGAGCGGCAATAGGAGAAGGATCTGCGGTTGTTTTATTGAAATCGTTAAAAGCAGCGGAACAAGACAAAGATCATATTTATGCGGTAATCAAGGGCAGCGCGATTAATAATGATGGCGCGTCTGCAAGCATTACGGCTCCAAATCCCGCCGCTCAGGCCAATGTTATTTTGGATGCCCTGCAGTCGTCCGGAATTTCCCCTGAAGAGATCGACTATATTGAGACGCACGGCACGGCAACCGCGCTTGGAGATCCGATTGAATTTCGAGGTCTTACGAGCGCATTTGAGAAGTATACGGATAAAAGGCAATTCTGCGGATTGAGCTCATCGAAAAGCAATATCGGACATTTATATGAAGCTGCCGGAGTTGCTTCTTTTATTAAGGCGCTTGCCGCCATTAAGAATAAAAAGATACCGGGAGCAAGCCACTTCAACATTCCTAACCTAAAGATTGATTTTTGTGATTCTCCCTTCTACATAAACACTACTACGAAAGACTGGAATAAGAATGGCTTAAGGGTTTGCGGGGTCAGCGCCTTTGGCATCAGCGGTACAAATTGTCATGTTATTGTGCAGGAATATGAAAATAACCTTGAGGATCTGCAACTGACCGGACAGCATGTACTCGGAATTTCGGCAAAGTCATCCGAAAGCTTGGTTTCTTTGTGCAAACAATACAAAGAATATTTGGAAAAAAGCGATGTTGATGCGAATCTTTTTGCCGTTAATGCAAATTTGTACAGAACCCATTACGCCAAAAGACTGGCTGTCGTATTTTCCAATCGAAATGACTTGGTTGGCATTTTACATCGGTTGGCCGACTGCGGTCCAAGCGAATGGAACCGTCTGCCGGGAGTGTACTACGACCATGAGCACACATCGCAACAAATTGATTATGGTCAAGTTCGATTGACGGTAAAGCGCTGCAATGCCAACATCGCCACCTGTTTGGCAGGCAATCCAACCGATGTTTTGCACGATGAAATCCGTTCCGATTTTGAATTTATAGCTAGTGTATACAGTTATGGTGCTAAATTAGACTGGAGCTCGCTCTACAAAGGGTTCGAACCCAGACATATCACAATTCCCCCCTACCCTTTTAAGAGAAGCCGTTGCTGGCTGCCCAAAAAGGAGAAAAAGAAAAACTGGAACGAATTGGCGGACCAATTGAATGCCCTTAAATATGATAGCGAAGCCATCCCTTTCTCTCCTGCCTCTATCCCTGCTTCTTCCGATTTGTTTTACAAAAGAATCTTTGTGGAAGCGCAACCGATTGAGAAGAACGTTGAGCTGGGAAGATGCTTGTTCATTCACCTGTCAGATGATTCTGTTGAACAACTGTACGAAGGTTTGCAGCAGCGTTTTTTTGACGTAGAGCGGATTTCCATAGATACTGCGGAAGCGAAGAGGATCGGTCTTGAAAAATATTTTGGACAGCTGTATAGGAGAATCTCCTTTAAGGATCTTTCGCACATTGTAATTGCCGATTTGTTTGGCACAAAAGAAGATTGGCTCCCGGAAGAATTGCTCCATATGCAAAACGTGATGTTATTAGGCATTGTAGGCCTATACCGCGAATTTTCAAATTACGAGAATCTTTTAAAAGTCGTTCCTGTCCTGAACAATTGTTTCCGGGTTACAGGGGAAGAGGCTTATTTGAACCCGAATGGTTCGCCCGTTTTCGGCCTGTGCAAATCCTTTAATCGTATGTTTAAAAATATTGCTTCATGCTGTATTGACAAGGACCCTGGCACGAGTTGGATTAGGATCGTCGATGAAATTTGTTCTGTCTCCAAAAAGGATATTGTGGCTTACCGCAATAATAAACGTTTCTGCGAAGGCCTGCAGGAAGCGGAAATCGCCGCGGATAGCAAGCAGCTCGTGGTTAAAGATCAAGGAGTGTACTTGATAAGCGGCGGGTTGGGTGGAATAGGCTCTGAAACTGCAATGGAAATAGCCGGTCGGGCCAAATCGGTTTCTATCATTCTTGTTGGCCGCACGCCGCTGCCCGAACAATCGGAATGGGATTCGATACTGCGAAGCCATCCGGGAAGCGATTTGGCGGAGAAGATTGAGCGGCTTCGCTTGCTCAAAGCTAAAGCTGGGCATGTGGATTATTTCGCCCTGGATATTGCGGATGCCGATGCGCTGCAATCTGTTATTCGCACAGTACATGCGAAGTTTGGGAAGCTTAACGGAATCGTCCACAGTGCAGGGATCAGCGGAGGCATTACGTTCGAACAGCTGAACGAAGAGCATTTCACAAATATACTAAAGCCCAAGGTGATAGGGACTTATAATCTGGACCATGCTACAAGAGATCAGAACCTGGATTTCTTTCTTATGTTCTCAAGTATTTCCACTATTTTTAGCAGTGCCGATCTGCCGGGTTATATCGCAGGGAATATTTATTTGGATAGCTATAGCGAATACCGCAATAAAGCAACCGGAAGCAAAAGCATTACCGTAAACTGGGCTACGTGGTCGGAAATAGGGATGGCAGTCAAGTCCAACTTTACAATTGATACGTTATTTCAGACTATAAAGATCAAAGAAGCCATCGGCGCGTTGTTTACGGTGCTGCAAAACGATAGCGGTTCTGTTGTAATAGCTCGCTTAAATCTGAAAGACAAAATTTCCATGCTGTTAAAGACGTACCCCATGCAGTTATCTCCCCGAATTTTGGAGGCTTTGCATGCGGAGACTTATGATAACGCTGGTTCCGCGAAATCGAATCCTGCCATCCATAGTGAAACATATGCAAATGTAGAAGAAACTCTTATTAGAGTATGCTGCAAAAATCTTGGCTATGAAGATATTCAGGTTCATCAAAATTTCTTTGAATTGGGTGCCAATTCGATCTTGTTATCGATTATTTATAAAGATCTGAATGAGCTGTTTCCCGGGATTTTGCAGGTAACCGACCTGTTCTCCTATCCGACTGTCAGTTTATTGGCAGAACATATCAGCAATAAAATAGCTCAGGATGGTGCTGCTGCACAACCGGAAAGCGAAGAGACTGAGTTTAAGGTGACTGAACCCGCTTTTCTAGAACCTGCCTTTATAGAGGCGCATGGTGCTGCGCCCAGCCCAGTCAATTTGAATCCTGTTAAAGCTGCTTCCAGGGAAGCTATGTCTGTGGAGAACGATGACGGCAGTGTCGCCATTATCGGTGTTGGATTAGAGCTTCCGGCCTGCAACAACTTAGATAGTTATTGGGAAGTTCTAGTTAATGGGATTAACGTTGTCCGCGATATCCCGGCCGAACGATCCGTTGATATCACGAATCATCTGCTTTCCCGGGAATTTGACGAAAGTCGCATTCGATTTCGGAAATGCGGGTATTTAGATGAAGTTAACAAATTCGATCACGCTTTTTTCGGGATATCGCCTCGTGATGCCGCGCTGCTTGATCCGGTCTTGCGAATCTTTTTGCAGTGCTGTTCCAATGCAATTGATGATGCCGGCTATGGCGCGGACGGTGTGAAAGGCACGAATACCGGGATATTCCTCGGGTATACGGCCAATCTTGGAAATGCATATAACAGACTCTTGTATGAAGTCGATCCAAAGCTGTTCAATGATGCTTTGCCGATTGGCCAGGTCAGTATGACAGCCAGCAGAGCCGCGTATGTATTTGATTTAAAAGGCCCCAGTATGGTCATCGATACAGCTTGTTCGTCGTCCCTGGTTGCGCTGCATATGGCGTGTGAGCAGATTCGATTCGGCAAATGTGAAATGGCACTGGCAGGAGGGGCATCCCTTATGGCCATTCCTCTTGACGATGGAAGCGGCGTAGGCTTCGAATCCCCGGAAGAAAAAACACGGGCATTTTCCGATCATGCAAGCGGATCGGCTATAGCGGAAGGGGTTGGGGTCGTTTTACTCAAATCACTGAAGAAGGCTCAGCAAGACGGCGACTCCATTTATGCTGTTATTAAAGGAAGTGCGATTAATCAGGATGGGAGCTCCTTCGGGATTGCCGCGCCAAATTACCTGGCACAATCCGAAGCCATTAAACAGGCATGGCACGATGCCGGTGTGACGGCAGCCGATATCAGCTATATGGAAGCCCATGGCACAGGTACTCAGCTTGGCGATCCCATTGAGATTAGAGGAATTCGTCACGCGTTTGAAACCTTTACCGAGCATAAACAAATTTGTGGCGTAGGTTCTGTTAAAACCAATTTGGGGCACGCCAATGAAGCCGCGGGTATGTGCGGACTGTTCAAATGCATATTAACGCTCCAAAACAAACTCATACCGCCAACCCTCCATTTTCAATCGCCAAACCCAAATATCGACTTTATTAATTCTCCATTATACATTGTGGATAAAGTGACCCCGCTTAAGGCAAAAGGGGATAAGGCGATCATCGGGATCAGCGGTTTTGGAATGAGCGGCACAAATGCTCACATTATTCTGGAAGAAGCGCCGAAAGCCGTTAACGCAAATGCCGGCAGCGGCAAACAGTCCCTAATTTTTACAGTGTCGGCCAAAACGGAACAGGCAGTTTTTCAATTAATCGACCGGTACAGATCTTATTTGCTTGAACATAAGAATGAGAACCTTCTGGATTTAACCTGCACGCTGAATATTGGAAGAAAGCATTACTCACATCGGTTAGCCTTTATTTATCATAATCAAAATGAGCTGGTAAGCAAGCTGACAGAACTAACTCATTGCGAATCGTTCCATGAGATAAAACATGATTGGTGTTATGCTGGCCATTATTCGATTGTTCCCGAGAGCAAGAAGGAAAAATATTCCTATGAGATTACTTCTAAGGAACAGCAAAAGCTAACGGAAGAAGCAAACCGTCACTGCGCAAATATAGGAAATCAAAATGACTCCGGTTTGCAGGCAATTTGCAACTGCTATATCAAAGGGGCAAACATCGCATGGGGAGTTTTGTATAACGAACCCTATCGGAAGCTCCATCTGCCCACCTATCCCTATGCTAGACATCATGCCTGGTACCAAATCCCGGCGAAGGACAGGAAGATCGGCGCGGAGAAAAGCACAGAGGAAAGTTTATACGATCATTTCTTCCACCATAAAAGATGGGTCGTTCAAGATAAGATTGCTATCAAAATGCCCCAAAAAGACGAAGTCTGCGTGATCGTCCACTGCGACAACAAGGGGAATTTCATCCTTTCGCAAAGGTTAAGGGAAAAAGGGGTAAGAGTCGTTGAAGTTTTTGCCGCGCATGATTCCTTTTGCCAAATAGATAAGGATACGTATCAGATTGAAAACAATGTCGACCAGTTCAAGGAATTATTTTCGCAGCTATCCGATATGAAAATCTGTAAAATTGTTCATATGGGCGCTTATCGGGATAAAGAGCCTAAAAACGCCGATGAATTATACGGGGAATTCGAATATGGCTTTTTCAATGCTGTGAACTTGGTAAAAGGTCTTGTAAAGGCTCGTCTTGACCAAGATATTAAGCTTGTGCTCGTCGCCTCAAATGCAAGTCGGATATTCGGGCAAGAACAGCGAACCCTGCCTCACAGTGCGACAGTCCTGAGCCTTGGCAAGATTATTGAGCAAGAGAACCCAAGTATAAGCTGTCGTGCGATCGATACGGATATGGAAACAACCATCGATCACATTGCGGATCAGCTTTTTGCAGACCACAACATGTATTTGGTTGGTTTGCGCCAAGGACAAAGTTATATTGAGGAGTTCGATGCGGTAGATGTTAAACCGGAAACTGCAAATCGGATTGTCAATGGAGGGACCTATATAATTACGGGCGGCACCTCCGGAATTGGCGTGCAAAATGCAAAGCTGTTTAGCCGGCAAGCCAATTGCAATCTGATTCTTCTAAGCAGAAAAGGGTTTCCTGATGAATCGCTATGGGAAAGTTACCAAGAGAAAGAGGGATATAGGGACAATATTAAAGACTTCAAAGAGATAAAAATGAATGGCTCTGCACTAGAATTTATCAAGTGTGATATCAGTAAAGCGGACGATGTGCAGAACATGCTGGAATCCGTACGTGCAAAGTATAAACAAATAAACGGCATCGTTCATTGCGCCGGTGTAGTCGAACCGAGTTTCATTCTACGGAAATCAAAAGAAAGTTACATGTCCGTATTCGCTCCAAAAGTGCTGGGGACCTGGAACTTGGATAAATTTACGCAGCAGGATCAGTTGGATTTCATATTGCTGCATTCATCCAATGTTACTGATGCAGGTGAACCGGGACAAAGCTGTTATATGGCCGCAAACGCATTTTTGGATTCCTATACGGATTACTTGAATGCGCAAGGCAGGAATACTTACACGGTCAACTGGGTTGCTTGGAAAGAAACGGGGATGGCTCATCATACAGGCACTAATGTAGACACGGTCACTAAAGCCATATCCAACCAAGAAGCGACGAATGCCCTTAACCAACTGCTCAGAAGTAAACCGCAGCGTGTTGTGATCGGTCAGTTTAACGAAAAGGTTGACATGGTATCCTTTTTGAGGAATAGCCGTCATGCTGTGGCTCCAAGTTTTACAGCGAAAATCTTTAAATTTACTTACAAAAGACAGGTTGACGAGGTTGCAGCGGCAAAGAATGCCGTTATGGCAGCGCCTCCGACCATTTTGCAAGAGAAGAGCCATGTCAGCAGTTCCGGCAAGGAAATCAAATTGACTGGAAATGTGGAAGACCGTTACACGCCTGTCGAGAAGCAAATCGGAAAAGTTTATTGCGACATTTTGGGGTATGAAGAAGCCGATATTTATGAGGGATTCTTCGAAATGGGCGGCGACTCCATTCTCCTTACGGAAATGCATGATACCATTAACAAGCTGTATCCCAATATTGTCAAGATTGCGGATTTATTCGAATTTGATTCCATTCACAGTCTAGCCGAATATATTTCGAAACGAATCAAAAAAGAAGAAATTCCAGAAAAAGTTGAACCGGCAAATGCAAAGGAGATCAAACTGAAAGGAAATATCGAGGGAGTTTATTCGCCCGTCGAAAAGAAGATCGGTGAAGTGTACTGTACGATTCTAGGGTATGATGAAGTGGATATTTATGAAGGCTTTTTTGAAATGGGCGGCGATTCCATTCTCCTTACAGAAATGCACGATATTATTAATAAGCTGTATCCGAATATAGTCAAAATCGCTGATTTGTTTGAATTTGATTCTATCCAAAGCCTCTCCGCGTACATTGCTTCCCGCAAAGAAAAAATGGAAAACGCCAAAAAGGCCGAAGATTCAGACAGGAATCAAAAAGAACAAACGGCGAGTGCTGCTTATTATGATATGAGCAATCCACAAGAAAGGATTTATTTTGATTATCGGCTAGCGCACAATAAAAATGTCTATAATATCGGGTTCGTATCGGACAAATCAGGAGATGAGTACGAGGATTTAGTTATTAATGCAAACAAATTTATTGGCCAGTTCGACATGTTAAGAACGACTTTTAAAACGGTAAACAAAAAATTGGTGCAGGTCGTCAATCCGATGAAGCCCATCGAAATTCAACGAGTGAAAGTCGATTCAGCGGCGAATATTGACTATACGAAATACCTGAAAACGTTCAAGCTCAGCGAGTACCCGTTGTTTAATCTGACTCTGTTTGAGGCTCCTGATAAAAAACTGTTATTCTTTGATTTCCACCATATTCTGCTGGACGGGTATTCTACAACTATTCTTCAGGAACATATGGAGGCCTTTGGAACGAATGACTTACCCGGCAACCCTCTATGCCCTTATTCGAAGTATGTTGAGTTTGAAAAGATTTTCTATACTTCCAATGAGTACAAAGACATGGGTAATTATTGGAAAGACCAGCTTAGCGGATTTGATTTTACAAATCCATTCGAAAGCAAGCAAGCAGACGAACATGCTTATGGGCATACTTCAATCGAATTAAGTTCGGAGCTTGCCGATGCGATGTTGGAGTTTGCCAAGTCAAGAAAGACCACGATTTTTAATATCTTCTTAGGCGTATATATGCTGTCGCTTGCCCAAATTACAAAAAAGAAAGATATTTCGATTCTTACGCCTGTGTTAAACAGATATGTACCGGAATTTAAACATTCGATAGGCGTCTTTACAAACCTGATTCCAATCAGAGTAGAATTGCAGCCCGAACAGTCGTTAGACGACTATATGAAAAATGTGACGAAAACAACGATAGGAGGACTTAAAAATCAATTTTATCAGTACAACCATCTAATTGGGGATTTAAAAAGCTCAAAACCTGAGTTCTTCTTTTATATGGATTTCGAAGATAACTCATTGAAAAAGTACAGAAGCACGGAGGACATCCCGTACGCTGTCAATATTCCAAAGTTTACGTTGGATCTGGAGATTAAGAACTTTAATCAAATCTATCATGTTTCCGCCTCATATAAAAAGAATTATGTAGACGATGCAGAAGCAGCGGCGATTCTTGATTTGCTGGTAAAAAATTTAGCGGAAAATTTCCGGAATGACAAATTTCATCAAACCTTGGACACCTTCCTCGATCAATGATTGGACTAAATGACTTGACGAGCTCCTTACAAGGGGAACATACAGGGAATGTTCCTGCATGTTCCCAAGGGCTCGATTTGATGGGGCCCACGCTTATTAGGAGGCTGACTGAGTGAAGATTAGAATCGTAAAGAATCTGATAAGTTTGTTTAAATTGGTGTTTATAAATAATAAATTTTACTTACTCGTTTCTTTTATACATATTGTCTGTAATGCTGTTGCGCCTTTTATTACAATCATCTACTTTAAATATTTAATTGATGCTATTCAATTTGACCACGGACTGCTTTATATATGTAAAATTACTCTGGCGATGCTCATTGCTAATCTCGTTGTAACGAATGCTCAGATTTATACTAAAAGCGCAACGACGCTGCATTCCAAATGGCTGCTCGTTCCGCTGACTGCAATGTTTTGCAAGAAATCGATTGATATGGACTATAAATACACAGAAGATCAATCCATTATTCAGGAGATGAATCGGGCTTCTTTTGTACTCGCAAATGGCGATAATTTGGAAAGGTATTTAGCGGCGGTAAACGGCATTTTTATTGCTATCGCACAATTGGGTTTTATTACTTATTTAGCGTCGCTGTTAAATCCATTCATGATCATCATCGTATTGGCAGTTTCCCTTATAAATACGTTTATCAGCTTAAAGATACAAAATAAGAATTATCAAATTCACAGAGAAGCTTTACCCATCGACAGGAAATGGCGTTACATTATTAATCTCGCTACCGAGCTAAAGTTTGCGAAGGAAATAAGATTATTCGGATTGAAAGATTTTGTTACCCGAAAAGGAGATGAAAACAGAAATGAATATTTCTCGTTTTTTGATAGAACAATCAAAAATGAAAGGAAGGGACTGCTGGGCAGTACATTTATAAATATAACCCAGGAGATCACAATCCTCGTTATTCTTGTGTTTTCGGTAATTTTCAAAGGACTGACTATAGGGAACTTCATTGTTCTGATGAACGGGATCAGACAATTCAGCGATAGCTTTCGGGCATTGTTCGACCATATCGTGAATCTATACAACATAAACAATTATATTGACGATTTCTTTGTTTTTTTGGGACGTAGAAGCGAACTTAGGGAGAGTTCAAAAAAAATAAAAATAGAACCGGGGAGTCCGCCAGGGAAGTTTGAGCTTATCGATGTTTCTTTTCATTACCCCAATAACCCCAGGTTGATTGTGAAAAATATTAATTTGACCATTGAGCCCGGCGAGTGTCTTGTAATCGTAGGCGAAAACGGAGCGGGTAAAACAACCTTGATCAAGCTTCTGATGCGGCTGTACGACGTAACGTCCGGAGCTATACTCTATAACGGCATTAATATAAAAGATTACGACTATGACAGCTATATGGACGCCTTATCGACCGTCTTTCAGGACTTTAAAATTTTTGCAATCAGTGTATACGAAAATATTACTTTTAAAGATAAGACCGAATATGACCCTCTTGTTCATTCTTTACTTAGTCAAAACAATCTGTCGGAAAAAATTCAGTCTCTTCTTTATCGGGAAAGAACCATTTTATCAAGAAGGTTTGATAGTGACGGTGTAGAGCTTTCAGGAGGACAAGCCCAAAAGCTGGCTTTTTGCCGAGCGATGTACAAGAACAGTCCTGTTTTGATTTTGGATGAGCCAAGCGCCAGTTTGTCTCCGATCGCCGAAAACGAAATGTACATTACATTCTCAAAAATAATAAAGGACAAGACGACCATCTTTATCTCGCATCGTTTGAGCAGTTCGTCCATTAGCGATAAAATTTGTGTGCTTGATGACGGGGAAATTGTGGAATACGGAACGCACAAGGAACTCTTGAATAAAAATGGCCTATATCAAGGTATGTACGAAATACAGTCACGCTACTACAAAGAAATTCTATAGACAATGTCATCATGTCACACTAGTTGGAGCGGAGGGAAGCTGCTTGGGGAAATTACTTGACAGAACGAAAGAGATGATACGGTATTTTTGGAATATCTATCTTCTGTACAGGAAGATAGGGTCATTTGATAAAATTTACATTTTGAATAGTGTGTTCATTGTAGGGGTGAGAGCGATTCATCCCTTTAACAGTGTTTTTTTCTTAAAATGGATTGTAGATGAATTAACCGGACAAGCAAGATGGACACATACACTCTTGTATGTAGGTCTGATGTGTCTCATTGAACTATCGCTGCGTTCCATAGACGGCGTGTTTTGGACATACGAGCAAAAGAAAATCCTGCGATTTAAGACAATCTTTCTAGAAGAAATCAATTTGAAAACAATGAGTTTATCCTATCAGCAAATTGAAGACCCCAAGATTATCGATAGCAGGCAAAAAGCGATGGAAATTTTTTATCCCGGGCAAGCCCATTTTATGGATTTGAAAAATACAATCATCGATTCCAAGCAGCTCTTTGCCAATACACTACAGCTTTTTGGCGTTATTAGCATTCTTCTTACGTTTGGACCTTATGTTTTTATCGTATTGTTATTCACCTATTTTGTTAGTGTGATCCTGAATACGATTGCGGCAGACAAAGAATTCCAAGTATGGAGCCATTCCTTGGTGAATATCGGCCGCAGAATCGGTTATTTTCAGGAGCTTTCCACTGACTTTGCTTATGCCAAAGAAATGAGGATTAATAAATTAGGCCAGTGGATCGTCGACAAGATGCATTATTATTTCAATTATATGAAGAGAGATGTAACGAAAGCCGTTCATGCATTTACTTTAATGAGCATCCTTTCGAATACGTTACAAGTACTCATAAATGGAGCCGTTTATTTTTATATCGGATGGCTTGCTTTCCACAAAGTTATTTCGCTGTCGGAGATTGTGGTTTATATTACCAGCTTAGGTGTCTTCGTGGCCGCTCTATTCGGTATATCAGCTTGCATCATCTCCCTTCAAAAGGCCGGAATGCATCTTTCAACCTATTTTGCCTATTTGAAAACAATCACATCGAATGAATTGGGTCAAACAGATGCCGGATATATTTCCGATTATAGATTGGATTCCGCTCAGCTTGAAATCGAATTTGTTGATGTGTGGTTTAAATACCCGGAGCAAGATCATTACACCATAAAAAATTTAAACCTGACGATCTTCGCCAATGAGAAATTGGCAATTGTAGGTGAAAACGGCGCGGGTAAAACAACACTGATCAAGCTGTTGTTAAGGTTCTATAGGCCGACGAAAGGGCAGATTTTCATGAATGGGATCGACATTCATCGCATCACCCTTGACGATTATATGAAAAATATTACAGCCGTGTTTCAGGACTTCAACATATTAAACTTTTCACTTCTGGATAATATTGTGTTTGATAAAAAATATAATGAGGAAGAAATTACGGAGATCATTGACAATCTGAATTTGAATAAAACCGTTGAGAATTCGCCGAAGCATATGCATACGGAGCTTGGACGTCTTTTTAATCAGGACGGAATCGAGTTATCAGGCGGGCAGCAGCAGAAGCTGGCCATTGCTCGAGCGCTGTTTAAAAATTGTTCGCTCATTATTTTGGATGAACCCACCGCGATGCTTTCACCAAAGGCGGAATATGAGATCTATTCCAATTTTGCCGGACTTACCAAAGATAAAACAACCGTCTATATTTCCCACCGCATGTCCAGCTGCCGATTCTGCAATCGTATCGCAGTTATGAAATTGGGCGAGATGGTCGAGTTGGGGAATCATGGGCAGCTGATGAATGAGCAGGGCGAATATTACAAGCTGTACACAACGCAAGCGGAATTTTATAAAAACTTAGAGGTTTCTTAACAGTCAGTAAGTCTTAATTCATAAGAGGTGAGTCAGTCATGGTTAATAGAGGGAAGGCCGCATGTCTCTTTGGGGGGCAAGGTTCACAACATATTGGTATGGGAAAAGATTTTTATGATCTGGATGACGACTGCCGTCAATTATTTAAAACTTCCAGCAGCGTAATGGGCTACGATATGGCTGAGTTGTGTTTCTACGGACAAGAAGAAACATTCGCTCAGGAAATCTACTCTCTGCCCAGCATGTTGGTGATTGATTTATGTGCCTTCACAGTGGCTATCAAGCGGGGATATGCTTTTCAGGCATTAGCAGGCTTCTCGCTTGGTGAATACGCTGCATTAGCAGCTGCGCAAGTTGTCTCGACACGCGACGCGTTTGAGCTTGTAAAGCAGCTGATCATAGCTTCGGAATCGGATTTGAAAGACGACTCCTATGGCATGGCTGCTGTGAACATGTCGGCGGAAATGTGCGAGCTTATTTGCGCTTCGGTTCAAAATGGCTACGTCAGACTGGCAAATTACAATTCGAAAAATCAAGTTACTATAGCCGGCAACATGAAGGGACTGGACGCTTTTCGCAGGATTGCACAGGAAATGGATGTGAAGGTGATCCCAATAAAAGTAAATCGACCCTATCATTGCAGCCTTATGGAGCCTGCCGCGAACATGTATAGCAATGAAATAAAAAACATCAAGTTCACCGAACCTGCCATTCCCATATATTTAAATGTAAACGGCGAAGCAGAGACAAATGCAGCCGAAATAAAATCAAAAGTAGTGAAACAATTATATTCACCTGTTTTATGGACGAAAACATTGGAAAATTTGCGTTTGGCCGGCTTCGAGTACTACGTTGAATGCGGGCTAAATAGTGTATTGTCCCGGATGGCTAGAGATACGTTGGGAGTCGAAAGGGAAAAGACTGTATTTGTAAGAACAAGCTAATTTAAAATCCATGTCAACGCTTTGTATAAGAAGAAATGAGGTGGACTTATTGTTTATAGAAAAAAAATCAAATCAAATCTTGGATGGTAATTTCCTGGGAAATACGACCGTATACGGATTGTTTGAAAAAATGGCCAATAAGGTTCCTGATCATACGGCTATTATGTTTAAGGAGAAAACGATTTCATACAGCGAACTGCTGAATAAAGTAAAGCGCATTGCCTATAGATTGAAAATCGAAAAAGTGAACAAAAAAGATACAGTTGCAATCATGATGAGAAGATCGGTAGACGTTGTTGCAGGCATCCTGGCCGTTTTAAAAGCGGGCGCGGCTTTTCTTCCGATTGATCCGGAATACCCGGAACAAAGAAGGGAATACATGCTGGCAGACAGTAATGCATCCTTATTGATAACAGATTCAATGACGGCGGAAAAAGCCGGTCAAATAAAGGTCTTATGTGTGGATGAACCGGGCGGCTATGAATTTGAACAAGATGGAAGTATAAGTGAAGAACCGCTGTCTGATGATTTGGCTTATATCATATATACATCGGGTTCAACGGGAAAGCCTAAAGGGGTAATGATTGAGCACAAGTCAGTCGTAAATTTTATTAACGGGATTACGGAGTTAATTGATTTTGCGGAAGGAAAGAAAATTCTCGCGCTGACGACAATATCATTCGACATTTTTGTGTTGGAAGTGCTGCTGCCCCTAACCAAAGGATTGACGGTAGTTTTGGCGGATGAAGATACGCAAAAAAATCCTAAACTGCTTGCCGATACCATAGTTCATAGCTGTATTGATATGCTGCAAATAACGCCATCCATGATGCAATTGTTGATCAATCATAATGAAAAGCAGCTCGGGTGTCTTCGAAACCTGAAGGAGATCATGATTGGGGGTGAAGCATTGCCACAGTTATTATTGGACAAGATCAGAGGAAACACAAATGCAAGAATTTATAATATGTATGGACCGACAGAAACAACAGTATGGTCCACGGTAAGCGATTTAACCGAGAAAAACAATATTGATATCGGCAAACCCATCCTCCATACAAAAATCTATATTTTGGACGAAAATGATCATATTGTTGAGGAAGGTCAAGAAGGGGAGCTGTGCATAGGAGGGCTCGGTCTTGCAAGGGGTTATTTAAACAGGCCGGAGCTTACATTGGAGCGATTTGTTGCAGACCCCCATGTTTCAGGCGAAAGAATGTACAAGACTGGGGACCGGGTCAAATTGCTTGCAGACGGAAATATACAATATCTCGGAAGAATAGATAATCAAGTGAAAATAAGAGGGCATAGGATTGAGCTGGAAGAAATCGAGTCTGCCCTGTTACAAAATGGATCTATTCGCCAGGCTGCAGTTTCCTCATGGCAGGACAAGGAAAGCCATAGTTATTTATGCGCCTATTATTTATCTGATCATGATCTCTTGTCTGCAGATTTGAGAGAATTTTTGGGGCATATTTTACCTGACTATATGATTCCTTCCTATTTTTTCAAACTTGATAACATGCCCTATACCCTAAACGGGAAAATAGACAGAAAAGCTTTGCCGGCAACCGAATATATGGCTTTCATGGCGCAAGAACATGCAGCGGCTCAAATGATTGAGGATACAAACCTATTATCAAAGATCAAAGAGATTATAAATTCAAATTTGGAAGTTGCTGTTCCATTGGAAAGGATAGATTTACAAAGCCAATTGACAGACTTTGGGCTGCACTCCATTCTTTTCATTAAAATGCTTGTTTCAATAGAGACTGAATTTGACTTTGAGTTTGAAACTGAATATATTCATATGAATAAATTTCCGACGGTTCAAAGTTTAGTTTCGTATGTGGAAAGCAGAGTGTTAATTTAAAGGCTGGAGGGGCTATATGGAAAAAAAATTAGAAATGACTTATCCAACTATCACCTCGTACCCCAGAAATGCAAATATGATTTCGATACTTTCTCACCACAGTTCCTTTAAAAACTGGTTGTATTCCAATCATATCCAGCTTCACATCAGCAAAGAAAAAGAAATGAATTACTATTGGTTAATGTTTTACCAGCCGCTTGCACGAATCCATTATCCTTTAATTAATCGGCAATACCTCAAACGCGAACTGCTCCAGGATCATAACATTGATATACTGGAATTAATCACAAAATCGATTGATAAGTCCGGATATATTTATTTATGTGTAGATACATTTTATATTCCTGCTTACCCGCTATTTCAAAAGAACCACTATTTCCATGACCTCTTTATTTTCGGATATAATCTAACCAACCAAATATTTTACGTCGCCGATTTTTTTAAGGATGGCCGGTATTCGTATGAAACTATAACCTTTACAGATTTTTTAAATGCGTTCAAAAGCGATTTCAAAGATTCTAATTCAGAAAATTTCGATGTGCAAATATTGCATGTTGATTACCAGAAAACATATACACTGGATATCCCGTTCATAATTGAAGAACTAATCGGTTATTTGAATTCCGTTAATTCTTCCAATAAATACAAAATGATCACGGAGCCGCTTCATGATACCGAGTTTATATTTGGTTTAAACATTTACCCTATATTAATAAAAAGCGCTGACGATAGGCAAAGTTATCATTGGCTTATGAAGGCGATTCATGTTCTATACGACCATAAAAAGCTTATGGCTGAGCGAGTTAGTTATTTTATGGAGAACAACATTATCCATGATAAATTTTTAAAGGAATCTTTTGAAAATATAAAAGTACTTGCAGAAGTCACTCGAAATATGTGTATAAAATACTCTTTGGTTCAAGATGAAAAAATGAAAGATCACGTTATCGCGAATCTACATGATATTTGTGCTAAAGAGAAAAAAAATATAGAAAGTTTAATATTTGAATTGAAACTCTCTATGGAAACAAACTCCTGAGTGAATGCCAATAGATGCTCGCCCATTTTGGGGCGGGCGTTTTTATTTAACGGGTTATCGCGGCTGCTGACGCCACTGCCAGCCGCCGCGATAACATGCATTACAACAGCTTGGTCACAATCCTTCGATAATTTTCGAATTCGCTTGTACTGCTAATTTGCTGGCACATTTCCAGCGACAATAGCGCGCTTTCAATTAAAAAAACTCTAGGTTCCTTGCTGACAAAGAGTTCTTCTTGAATAAAATGCACAAACTTCAAACACGTGGAAGCCTGCAATTGGTCATTTGCCAAATTTTTGTCAATAATCTTTCTGAAATTGAGTGTCGCCAGTGAAAATTGACTGTTGAAATAATCGTCTTCATCCGAATCGGGAGAGAGTTTATGAATATCTTCAGGGGAGAAGATTTGATCTCCTCTAGCACTCACATCGTCCAAAATCGATTGGACAGACTGAACCGCATATTCGATTAATTTCGTAAATCCGACGTGGGCCTTGATTGTTTTGTTAAAGCGAAGCAGGGTATGCATGATGCCGGTAAAAAGTATGGCGCAATCCAGTAAATAAGGTTTTTTGTCCTCGGCAAATATGTCTTGAAACCGGTCATGTACCCAATTTATAAATTTGAAATTGATTTTTCTAATAAAGTCGGTAAGTTCGGGCTCATTGGAAACAAGAGCATCCTCAAGGATAAGCGTGCTTTTGCTTTCGTTGTTTAATTCCAGCGATATAATCACTTGTTTGGCAAATATATGAATATCAGCAGGATCCTCCCCAATGAGCTGAGCTTCTCTTTCTTCTTCAAGTTTTTTGAAAACAGATGTAAATACCGCCTTCAAAAGCTCCCCCTTGGAAGCAAAGTAATTATAAAAAGATCCCTTCGAGATCTCGCTATGATGAATAATCTCTTGAATGGATGTCGCATGATATCCGTTTGCCTGGAACAATTCATAAGCCTTTTGAATGACACGTTCTTTACGCTTATTCACGTTTGATGATCAGCTCCTCAATCACGTACTCTTCTTTAAGTAGATTATCACACTTGGACTATAATCTCAATTTTGAACACCGAGTAAAATTTTTCTTGAATATGATTCGAAAAGAGGCTATATTTCTAAGTATAACGATTGCCCAAAATTATACCTCAAGTCCATTTTGTAGGGAGGGAACTCAACGACATGCCGGCCTTTATGAATATGGGGTCAACAAAAACCGTTAAGCATTTCACTAAGACGATAAAGGTAGAGAGAACATGAAGAAAAAATTGATCCTGTACGTTATTTTGAGCGTTTCTTTATTGGTTGGATTAGGGGGAGGCTCTTATTACTGGTATCAAGTGAATTATTTTATTAAAACCGAGGATGCCAGAGTAGCCGGAGATATGTATCGGATTATCCCGCGTTTAACGGGAAAGCTTCATTCCCTTCAGGTTGCGGAAGGCGAAAACGTGATGCAGAACCAAATCGTCGGCCAGCAGGACTTTGTTAATTTGTCGGCAAGTTTGCTTGATCAGGCGGTATTGCGCACGTCATCGAACGGAACGGTGGTCAAAATCAATGCGAAACCCGGTGAAGTGGTTTCCGCCGGACAAACGGTAGCTACGGTAGTAAACAAGCAAAATTTGTACATTACCGCCAACATCAAAGAGGATAGCATTCGCCGGGTATTTATAGGGCAGGATGCCGAGTTTACAATAGACGCTTTTCCGGGAGTCACATTCACGGGAAAGGTGAAAGAGATCGGGGAGGCTACCGCAGCGGCCTTCTCATCCACGGCTTCCTCTTCCGGAAACTTTACGAAGGTTACGCAAATTTTTGCCGTCAAAATTTCTATCGATGACCAGCAAGAACTGAATATCATACCAGGCATGAGCTCGGTGGTAAAAGTTCATCTATAGAAGAGGGTGGGGAGAAAAACGATGTCTGTAGATCAATTAGAAGAGATCCCGGCAGTTGTGGAGGGAGAAAAAAAAGAAGCGAACTTCTGGCTTCCGCTTGTCGCTATTATTTTGGCCACTTTCTTATCGGTGTTAAGCAGCAGCTTGGTCAGTGTGGCATTGACCAAATTGTCTCTCGTATTCGGCGTTCCGACCAGCACGGTGCAGTGGGTGGCAACCGGTTTTATGCTTGCTTCCGCTGTGGTGATTCCTGCAAGCAGTTATCTCAGCACCAGGTTCGGCAGCAAACAAGTGCTGGTTGTGTCGGTGGCAGGCTTCACAATTGGTTCTTTGTTATGCGGATTTGCGTGGAATGATACGAGTTTGATTGCTTTTCGTATTTTTCAAGGTTTCACGGGCGGCTTCATCATGCCGATCGGCATGTCTGTCATATACAGCATCGTACCGCGCCAACAGATCGGCTTAGCCATGGGCGTATGGGGCATTGCGGCGATGGTAGCTCCTGCCTTGGGGCCTACCTTGGGCGGATACATTATTCAATATTTTAGCTGGAGATTATTGTTTTTGATTAATGTTCCCATAGGCTTGATAGCTTTGGCGGCTTGCTACTTTCTGATCAAGGACGTTTCGGCGAAGGAAAAAGGCAAAAAGTTCGATTTCACCGGGGCCATCTTCTCCGTCTCATTTTTTGGCACCGTGCTGTTCGCCATAAGTAAAGCTCCGACCGAGGGCTGGACATCTTTTTATATACTGAGCTTATTTTTTGTGGCTGCTGTCAGTTTGGCTTTACTCTTATGGGCGGAGCTTACTAAAGAGCGGCCGCTGATGAACTTGTTCGTGTTAACCAATATTAAATTCTCCTCCAGCGTGCTAATATCCGGGCTTGTCCAGATGTCCATGATGGGCAGCACCTTCCTGATGCCGATTTATTTGCAAAATATATTATCCTTGAACGCCATGGAGGCCGGGATCCTGCTCCTGCCTCAAGCGATAGTTATGGCTCTTATGATGCCGATCAGCGGCAAGTTTTTGGACAAATTGGGAATTCTGCCTTTAGGCATGACCGGTTTAGCGATCCTGGGCATAACTACATTAAAGCTTTATTCATTAACAGCCGATACGCCTTTATCTTGGGTGAACACGATTTTGATCATAAGGTCTGTCGGTATCGGACTTTGCTTGATGCCGATTAGTACGGTCGGCATGATGGATGTTCCGAAAGACCAAATCTCGGATGCCTCGTCGTTATCGAACGTATTGCGGCAGGTTATGTCTTCGATGGGGATTGCGCTGTTAACGGGTATCATGAGCAGCCGCCAATATTTCCATTTCTTTAGAATGACCGAAAATGTCCCGTCGACATCCGATAGTGCGAATCAATTCATTTCGGCAATAAGCGGTATGCTGGGTCAAAGAGGGCTGGACCTGTCCGCCGCCCGCACAGTAGCCATGACTCAATTTTCGGGCATTTTGCAGAAAGAGGCGATGGTCCGCTCGATCGCAGATACTTTCTTTCTCTCTGCTTTGCCGGCTTTTATTTGCATCCCGTTACTGTTATTGCTGATTCTTAAGAAAAAGCCGGATGAGCCGCTCGTACAAAAAGCTTAATACGGGGAAACGCATGAACAAACACAAAGACCGCATGTTGGAGGGGAAGAAATGAAGCGCAAGCTGATTCTGTATGTTATTTTAGCTGTCATAGTTCTTAGCGGCGGTGGCATTAGTTATTATTACTGGTACCAAAACGCAAACTTTGTGAGCACGGAGGATGCGCGGATTTCGGGGGATCTGTACCGGGTGATGCCCCGGATTTCCGGTAAAATCAATTCATTAGGCGTGAAGATAGGCGATGCGGTAATTGCAGATCAAATCGTCGGCCAGCAGGATATAACGAATCTGTCCAACAATTTGCTGGATCAAGCGGCACTGCGCGCTCCCATTAGCGGAACGGTTATCCAGACATCGGCCAAGGTGGGGGAAGTCGTATCCCCCGGGCAATCCGTTGCGGTGATCGTCAATAAGAGCTCGCTTTACGTATCGGCGGAAATTGAGGAGACCAACATCAATAAAATACATATCGGCCAACCGGTTTCGTTCAAGCTGGATACTTACGAAGGGGCTGAATTTCAAGGCAAAGTGAAAGAGATCGGTCAAGCGACGGCTTCAACCTTCTCCCTGCTTCCTGTGACCAGTACGAGCGGTAACTTCACCAAGGTTACACAGCGTGTCAATATAAAAATTTCCATAGACGATCAAAAAGGGTTCGATCTGTCGCCCGGCATGAATGCGATCGTCAAAGTTAATATCAAAGGGGAGTAAGGTGAATAGAGATGAGAAAACATTTGAACGTGCTTTTATCATTAAGTATACTGGCGGGATCTATGGCGGTCGTTAGCGGTTGCAGCTCTTCTTCGGCAGGCGCATCCGTGCAGCCGCAGCTTCCTTCGGTGAAGGTTACCACACTGGGAGGCGTGAGTGCTGCAGGAGCAAGCGGCAAAATTGCAGCCGACCAAACCGTGCAAGTGGTTTCCAAAATCAGCGGTAAAGCAGTGAGTGTCAACGCGGAGGAAGGCGCGAAAGTGAAGAAAGGCGATGTGCTCGTTCAACTGGAGACCGACGATCTGTCCGAGCAATTCGATCAGGCGCAGGCGGGATTTGCCGCATCGCAAGCGAAGCTCGCAGATACGGAAGCCGGCGCACGTTCGCAGGATGTTCGCGCTGCTGGGGCGGCAGTGGAGCAGGCCAAGGCTGCAATCACACAGGCGGCGGCAGGGGTCGATCAGGCGCAGGCGGCGCTTGATTTGGTGACGAAGGGCTACAATCAGGCGCGGAATTATTTTGAACAAGGTGAAGTCACCGAAGAAGGACGAGATAAAGCGGCGCTCGATTATGAGAAAGCAAAATCGGCTCATTCCACCGCCCTGGCGCAGCAGCAATCCGCGAATGCGCAGCTTTCTTCCGCTCAAGCAAAGCTGGATTTGTTGAAGGAAGGGGCGACGGCAAACACCCTTGACGCTTTGCGGGCGGACGTAATGCGCACGGAGGCGGCAATGAACATTGCCCGGCATGCCCTAGATAATGCGGCAATCGCAGCCCCGATCGACGGGGTGATTGTCCGGAAAAACGTTCATGCCGGCGAGATGGCACAGGCCGGAGGCGCTTTATATACCATAGTAAATATGGATCAAGTGAAGGTGGAAGTGAGTGTGCCTGAGAATATGGTTGCTTCCATCCAGCAGGGATCTAAGGCAGCAGTCACATTGCCGAGCATTCCTGGCAGAACTTTTGAAGGGACAGTATCTTTCGTAAGTCCAGTCTCGGATACGAATAACAATACATTCCCGGTTAAATTGTCGGTAACGAATACGGACGGAGCGCTGCATGCCGGAGCGGTTGCCGTAGTTGCCTTCGGCAGTACTCCAGGTGAGGCTGGGACCCGTCTGGAGATTCCGAAGACAGCGGTCATTACGAAAGACGGCAAATCGATCGTTTACAAGCTCGACGGAGATATTGTTCATCCTGTTGAGCTGACAACGGAAGTGAAAAATGAGGATTGGCTTTATTTGACCGGAGCCGCAGGACTCAAGAACAGCGATAAGATCGTTCTAAATCCTTCCGATAAGCTGACTGACGGCACCAAAGTACATGCGGAATAATCCCCTTAATAAGAAAGGAACTTGTCACATGAAGATCCAACTAAAACAAGCAGCTATGACTTTTGTTTTGTCCGCTTCGCTGTTGATGTCCGGCTTACCGGCTTGGGCGGATGGCTATGATGCGGCATCCGACGCCACGAGCGCTGCAGTTTATCACATAAATGAGAGCCTGCATGTAAAGGCAGAGGGTATTTATAATGAAAAAACTTCAGCAGGCGTACGTCTGGGGGCCGTTATAAGAATTGCTAATACGAGCGGTCAGACGCTTCGCGTTCCCGATCATGAACTGCGGGCTACGACGAGCGAGGGGACCGTGTATACGCTTCGTCCAAGCAGCAGTAATGCACGCGGCATCCAGCCGAACTCCGAGGTTGAGCTGACTTACTACAAATTGATAAACCGGCAAACGGAAATTAGTTTGAAGGATTTGTCCCTGATCGATGTGAATTACAACGTGTTTCCGAAGCTGGAAACAACTTTGCTTACTATACCTGTAAGCGGCTCTGTTTGGAGCGGCAGCCGTTCTGAATTTGAAAACGCAGCTGCATCGAAGGCATGGGGAGAGCCTTTTGCGATCCCGATGCTGCAATCTCCGCTTACTTACACGACCGTAGAATGGAATAAAAGCAATACGGCTTCAGGCGTGGATTATGTTGTGAAGTTGTTGGTTGAAAATCCGTCGGATCAGACGGAAACCATTCCGGCGCTTCTGTTGGACGGGAAAAGCAAGGGCGACTTTTATACCGGAAAACGGTTAGAAGGGGAAGACATTTCTTTAGAGCCCGGCGAAAAAACGTACATTCATTTTGTCATTCACGCCAAGATGGATACAGTGCTTGAAAGCTTCAATGTGCTGACGCCGGAAAGCTTTACCCAAACCGATGCTGCAGGCCAAGCTAAAACGGTGAACTTCAGTATCGGCCGGTTGAATGTTAAACTGCAAAACCGCGGAACAACGGCGGACAATTATACTTACGGCACACCGATCGCGTTTGAACCATGGAACAATGTCATTCATCAGGATCTGAACGTAGCCCTTACCGAGCTGCATGTAACGGATAATAAAGATCAAGGCAGCAAGGTAGCTTTCGCCAAGTTCAGCATCAGCAATAAAGGGCAAAATCCTGTGCCTATGCCGGCATTTCAGACGGAGCTTTCCAGCTTGGGCGGCCATGATTATACGGGCGTAAGGCAAACCGCCGCTCAAACGAGCGTAGCGCCCGGAACTTCGATCGTTGTCAGCTATGCATTCGTGCTTCCGGTTTCCGAAGAGAACGAGGCTTTTACGATGAACATACAGGAAGTTGTCGCAAGCGATTCGGCGAATGGGGGTAATAACGGCTACAAATCAACCATAGCTTCTTATAAGGCGGCAGTGCAAGGGGACGATGACCGCCACAGCATCAAGCTGTATCCGTATACACTGAATATTAAGGATTATTTCCTGTCGCAAATGACAGTGGGGGGAAGCCCGTACGTGTCGCCTTATTACACTTACAAGCTTCGCTTGAATCTGGACATTGCCCGCGATAGGCAAGTCATTACAGACGGAGGCTTCTCGAAGCTGAAATTCGAACTGGCGGATGGAAACGGCGGCATTCTGGGCTCCAAGTCATTCCCTTTCATGGGGGCTGACCGTTTGGTAAACGGAGATCAGACGTTGACTTTTACAAACTTGTCGTTCAATCAAATTCAAAGCGGCGTTTCCGTGAAAGTGTATGAGACAATGAGCACGCCTGCAGGAGAAATAGATCGCTTTATTGCAGAGCTGAAGTAAGGAGTAACTTATAGAAACCGGCAGGGGATTGAGCGCAATGAACGAATGAGCTCGATCCTCTTGTTAAAGGAGGTCCATTTTGCTAACTTCAAACTGAATGAAACGAGGGTAAGAATGGATAATGATAAACAGTCACTTGTCATAGAGCTTATTCGTACGATTCAATTGACCAGAAACATGAATTGGAAGCTTGAAGATGATGCCAAAGATGAGAATACGGCAGCACAAATAAGAGGTTTAGTCGATTTTCTTGGAAAAGAACAAAGCTACCAGTTGACGTACCTGCTGGATCAAGTGTTTGTGTATTTTAATGAGTTGAGTGAAGAAGAGAATACATTGCAGCAGACAAGGTTAGAATCATGAGGTTTACAAAATGTTTAAAGAGCCCCAATAAATTTATAGATTTATCTATAAATTTTTAAGGGCTCTTTTTTTCGGCATGATTATAATAGGCATAAACATAGCATAAGGAGTGGACATGATTTGACAACGAAATTCAAAAGAAAGCAAGTATCCGTTGCCTTGGTATTGCCCCTGCTGCTAAGCTCTCTGAATGGAAGCTTTGCAAGTGCGGCGGCATTACCAACTACAGTAACCCCGCAGTCAGCACCGCCTTGGGGGTATTTTGTAGATAATTATCAAAATAATACTTCGGCTAATAGTACGGTAAGCTCCAATTCTGCCGTTGGGACGCTTTCCAAGTTTCTGGATCTTTGGACACCTGGTGACAAAGTAACTGATTCGGTGTATTACTGGAAAAATGGCACCAAGCTGAACCCCAGTGTGCTGGATGCTAACATGCAGTATGTGGGAAATATTGCAGCTGCTCGCACTGCTGATCAAGAAACGGCGGCATACTTGGATGATCGAAGAAATCAAACATACTCTGTCACGGAAGGTTTAGGATCACTCACTGATGTGTATCGGACCAAATCGGGAACATATACAACGATTACGGGTGTTGCAGCAGATGCCACAGTGAAAAAATATGACGACGGTAACGGCTCCAATGCTGCAGGAGATGTGAACTCCGAGCTTGGCAAGATGGTAACTCTGATCGGAACGTTGCGAGGCAACTATGCATCAGGCAATCCATCCAAAAATTTCTTTCAGTATCCTCGACCATGGCGTCAGCTTGGCGAAAATGTTCTTATACCTACCCTGATTCCCGCAAAAAGCAGTACTCCGGCCTCGGACGGCGGCTTCCCTAGCGGTCATACGAATGCTGCGTATCTCGCCGCTTTTTCATTAGCCTACGCAGTACCCGAACGGTTCCAGGAGCTCTTGACCCGGGCTTCGGAACTTGGAACCAATCGGATTGTAACCGGTATGCACTCCCCGTTAGATGTCATGGGAGGACGTGTCTTGGCAACGGCCCTGGCGGCCGCTACTTTGAATGATCCGGCCAATGCCGCGATGAAACAAGCTGCTTATGACAATGCTCATGCGAATTTGTTGACGCAAACCGGTACAGCGGTGGATCGCTTCAATGATTATGCAAAGAACAAAGCAGACTATACGCAGCGTTTGACATATGGATTTAACCAGATCAATGCAACCACGAACCCGGTGGTAGTTCCAAAGGGCGCTGAAGTCTTGTTGGAAACCCGTTTGCCCTACCTGGACAGCACGCAGCGCCGCTGGGTATTGGCCACGACCGGTCTTCCATCCGGCTATCCTCTGCTTGATGATCCCGAGGGATGGGGACGGCTTAACCTCTTTGCCGCTGCGGATGGTTACGGCGCTTTCGCGAATGACGTTACAGTGACAATGGATGCAAGCAAAGGCGGTTTCAACGTATTGGATCGCTGGCGGAACGACATCTCCGGTACAGGTAAGCTGACAAAAGAGGGAACGGGTACTTTAAAGCTGCAGGGCGACAATACTTATTCCGGAGGTACACAGATCGACGGAGGTACGCTTGAGGGCAATTCGAAGACAGCATTCGGAAGCGGCGACGTCGCGAACAACGGGGGAACTCTCGTTGAAAATGTTCCCGGAACAATGACCATCGGCGGAAATTACGCACAATCTGCGGGCGGTACGCTTGAACTCAACCTTAGCGGCAAAGATGATCTGCTCAACATTAAAGGCGCGGTAAATCCTAACGGGAAATTACGTCTGAATTTTGTGGATAATTATGTACCAGGCAGCGGCGTTTACACGATCATAACCCATGGTAAGGATCAACGGAATGGACAGTTTTCTTCAGTTGAAACTGCGGGCTTACCTAGTCAATATAAAGTGAAGGTAATCTATAATTCCGATAATATCCAGTTAGCGGTAAACTATACAGGAATATCTTTGGATTCGTCCAGCTATACGTTAAATGTTGGCGGTACCCATAGTACCGTAGTTTCAGCGACTTATTTTGATAATACTGCGGTAGATGTCAGCAAGTATACAGCCTATACGTCTTCTCAGCCGCAAATTGCTGCTGTAAACAGCAGTGGTCTTGTGACTGCAATTAGCCCGGGAAGCACCGTAATTACGGCTACTTACGGAAACTTTAATGCAACGTCTACAGTTCAAGTAAATAGCAGTGGTAGCGGCAGTGGAGGCAGCTCCGGTGGAAGTTCGGGCAATAACACTGGTTCGTCAAGCGGTTCTACAGGAACACCTTCCGATACTAAACCTGCCGCACCGCAAACGCCGTCAAAACCTGATGCTCCTAAAGGATCGACCGGATCGCCAACCACACCAGCCTCATCGAAATTTAGCGATGTGAATGCAGCTTACTCCTGGGCAGCCAAAGCAATTGACGCGTTGGCAGCTAAAGGTGTCATACAAGGTACGGCGGACAAAACGTTTTCTCCGGACAAAAAAATTTCCCGCGCGGATATCGTAGTACTTCTTGTGCGCGCGCTGAATCTTAAGGCGGAATTCGCATCCAACTTTAGCGATGTGAATAAGAGCGACTACTACTACGAAGCACTTGGCATAGCCAAGCAGCTAGGTCTTGCTAACGGTATGGAAGACGGCGCCTTCAATCCTAAAAAGGATATTACCCGCGAAGACCTGATGGTGCTCTGCGCAAGGGCATTAAAGCTTTCCGGCAATTCGGTTGCAGGGAACACTGCCGATCTTTCCAAATTCGCCGATAGCACCCAAATCGCACCTTATGCACAAGAAGCAGTAGCATCCTTAGTCAAGCAGGGCATCGTAGAAGGAAGCGAAAATGGAATCAACCCTCTCGGCACAGCAACAAGGGCTGAAACTGCAGTTATCATTTATCGAATGATAAATAAGCAATAATCGCGAAGAAGAACTCGCCTTTCATTTTTCCACATCGGTTGGATGAAGGGCGAGTTTTTTTGTATGTTTCGATGAATCGCGAAAAGCACCTCACAAAGCACCTTATAATGTTACATAGAATACGCCATGTTTAAAAGAAAACTAATTGCCGGGCAGTTGGATGCCACGCCAACCGCTTACATCGCATTGGCCATATTCATTATCACCCACAGCAACCACAGTGCCGTCCGATTTAAGGCCGAGAGTGTGGGCGCAACCCGCTGCAACCGCGACAATATCGCGCCAGCCGCTTACATTGCATTGGCCATGCTCATTCCAACCCATAGCCGCCACAGTACCGTCCGATCTAAGGCCGATGGCATGATTACTACCCGCCGCAATCGTCACAATACCGCGCCAGCCGCTTACATCGCATTGGTCATGTTTATTCAAACCCACAGCCGTTACCGTACCGTCCGATTTAAGACCGATTGTATGAAGATAACCTGCTGCGACCGCGACAATATCGCACCAACCGCTTACATTGCATTGGCCATACCGATTATTACCCACAGCCGTCACCGTGCCGTCCAATTTAAGACCGACGGTATGCCAGTCACCCGCCGCGACCGCCACCATATCACGCCAGCCACTTACATTGCATTGACCTTCATTATTTCGACCTACAGCCACCACCGTGCCATCCGATTTAAGCCCGACGGTACGACGCCAACCCGCCGCAACCGCGACAATATCGCGCCAGCCGCTTACATTGCATTGGTCATGCTTATTCCAACCCACAGCCGCCACGGTACCGTCCGATTTAAGACCGATTGTATGAGCATTACCCGTGTTCGTCGCCATATGAACATTACCAGCCGCAACCACGACAATATTGCGCCAGCCGCTTACATCACATTGGCCATATTTATTATCACCCACAGCCGTCACCGTGCCGTCCGATTTAAGACCAACGGTATGACGACGACCCGCCGCTATGGTATCTTTAGGCCACCGTTTCACCTTTAACGCCGCTTCTTTCGATGAAATGTAATCCATGTTTTACCTCCTTGAAAACAAGACCTATTTTATTATGAAACGGCTCCACTCCGAGCGGATGCTGCGAAATCCGGGCTTCTGGGCGATCCACGCCTCACCGCGGGCAACAGCCAGCGCGGGGCGGTGAAGTCGTGGGGCACGGCCCGAGCCCGCCCTCAGGGTGCCACGTAGAATCGCGGTCGTGCACCTTGGCTAGGTCCAAGTTCCACCATTCGTTGCCATAAGTGCCCCAGTCTCGAGGGATCGGTCTTGGAATAGAGGCAAGAACGGCAAAGCTTTCCCGGCTTTAGAATGCACCTTGTGGCCGTCAAGATAGGACACAAAGCTCTCCCACGCCAAGTCTTCGTCGAGCCCCTGTGCCGTCAGCGCCTCCGCGATTGCGCGGTCCAAATCATGAGGCATTGCATCTTTCCCTTTCCCTGATCATAGCGATTCGGACACGGGATTTCAACACGGTATATCCAAAAGAAAAAGCTTTCCCCCGCGCTTCGCTTGGGCTACGTCCACCATCTGTGAACACCAATGTCATGAAAATGTATTACATTATTTCCACTGTAGTTTTTTCAACAACCGATCCCTTAGGGATAACAAAAAAGAGCGATATGCAATATTTCATACCTTAAATATTTTAAAAAACTATCTTGACATCTTGTGGCGCTTTACCTCACAAAGCACCTAATAAAGCTCGCCACCTCACCTTACAAAACACCTAACACAACATATGGATGAAACTGCCTAAATTGGATAAGTACTCTTTGATTATAGGCATAGCCAGATTTTCCGGTGTTGAGCACGTCAAAATCGGGAATGATTTTGGTGATTGAAATAATTGGCGGGGTACTAGAGAAAATTGTAAGCGGTAATCATCAAATTTGATTCTTTACCAAATCTATCATGTATCTTTTTCCACTAACTTCCCGCTCCGATATGAACTCCCCCCCATTCCCTGGACGAGATGCAATTTCAAACCCTTGCCCCCAATCGAAATGACCAGTAGCCAAATTAGATATGTATAGAATGGACATGTTTAGGTCAGCAGCAGCCTTGTGAACTATCAAATGCAAGAACATAGAATTAATTCCAAAGGGAGTGAAACCGGAAGGGGCTGAACTTCCGGTTTTTGCGGCCCATCGGCAGTGCATTCGAACCCTCTGCCAGCTCATCCGGGCTAAAAAGGAAAACCCGGTCGCCAGAGCAGGCGCATCATTGGCAGCGCGCGGAGAAAACCTGCAAAAGTGCATCTTTTTGCTCCTGAATGCGCTTGATTCGTAAAATTCCTGCAAATCTGCAGTTTTTTCCGCTGCCATTGCGGACCGGGCCCTCTCAGAGTGGAAAATTCCTGCACAATTGCAGGCTTTTCCCCAAAACGAGCCGATTCTGTCGAAAAAGCCTGCACTATTGCAGGCTTTGCCGTCCACCGGCAGTGCATTCGGGCCTTACGCCAATGCAGGCTTTGCGGCTCCCTCCGCCAGCGCATCCGAGCGCTCGGCGGCCCAAAGCTGGCGCATCATTGGCAGCGCACGGATAAAACCTGCAAAAGTGCATCTTTTTGCTCCTGAATACGCCTGATTTGCAAAATTCCTGCAAATCTGCAGTTTTTCCGCTGCTATTGCGGGCTGGGCCCTCTCAGAGTGGAAAATTCCTGCACAATTGCAGGCTTTTCCCAAAAACGAGCCGATTCCGTCGAAAAAGCCTGCACAATTGCAGGCTTTTCGGTGGCTCTCCGCCAATGCAGGCTTTGCCGTCCAGCGGCAGTGTATTCGAGCTCTCCGCCAATGCAGGCTTCGCGCCCCACCGGCGGTGCATTCAGGCCACCGGCAATGCAGGCTTCGCGCCCCGCCGGCGGTGCATTCGGGCCCACCGCCAATGCAGGCTTCGCCCCTCACCGGCGGTGCATTCGGGCCCGCCGCCAATGCAGGCTTCGCGCCCCACCGGCGGTGCATTCAGGCCACCGGCAATGCAGGCTTCGCGCCCCGCCGGCGGTGCATTCGGGCCCACCGCCAATGCAGGCTTCGCCCCTCACCGGCGGTGCATTCGGGCCCGCCGCCAATGCAGGCTTCGCGCCCCACCGGCGGTGCATTCGGGCCCGCCAGCGCATCCGAGCCCCTCGCGAATGCCCGCACCGTGCGCAGCTCCCAGCGCGCGGCGGCGCTGCGCCGCATGACAGCGGCCCGGTCGCCCCGCGGGGCCCTCAACCAGGGTGCAGGTTCGGATGCACGGGTGGAGGGCTTTTGCGAAAAAATCGTCTATCGGGCAAAACATGTTTATTGCCTGCTCCCGGCCGGAAAGCTATAGTACTTGGAGAAATCTACGCGAAGCGGAGGTAGTTATGGATACGAATATCCATATGAAAGAAGCGTTTCGGCGGCGCGCCCGGATGATGTTGGAGCAATCCCCGCTCAATCCTGTCCCCGATTCCGACAAGGCTCGGAGGTACTTGTACGATGCCATTGCGCGGTTAGGTCTGCAAAGAGAGACGGAGCTGGCCTTGCATCATGTCCGGTTGGCCAACGACGATCCCGGCGAGCATGGGATGTTTTTTCGCTATGCCAATATGGATGCTTTTTTGCGGTTCGGCCATCTATACAGCGCCGAGTTAAAGGAAAAAGTAAGGGCACGAATGCTGCAGCACGATCAGTTCGAGCTGGAGAGCGGCACCGAAAACCATAAAATCATGAATGCGGCAGCCGGATATTTGACCGCACAAACGTGGCCGGACTGGAAGCATGCAAGCAGGCTTATGGTGCGGTGCGCCGCCTATTTGGAGCGTTATTTTCACCAGGTTTCCCATTTTGGGCAGGGGAGTTCGACTCGACCACTTATAGCGCGATGTATTTGAACGCATTGGCAACTTTATACGATTTTGCCGGAGACCTTTTGCTGAAAAAGAAAGCCGAAATGATGCTCGATTGGTATTTGGCCAATACGGCGGGGGACTGGCTGAACGGCGTATTTACCGGCGCGCATTCGCGGGATTATTACCCGACCGAGACGTTCGGCAGTTCGCCGGCGGGAACGGCGGCGGCCTGGCTGTACTTCGGCGGGCGAACGCCCGATTTGCGCAATGGCGAGCCGCATTACAGCGTCATTAATGCGCTGTCCGCTTACGCGCCGCCCGATATGCTCGTACGCATCGCGCAGGACAGAAGCTTTCCGTTCGAGCATGTGGAAACGCACGACGTAACTTCCGTTTCCGCGAAAGCTCACGATTTTCATGAAACCAGGGAGCTTGCGGGAGCAAGCCGGGGCTTGAAGGGGCTGGGTTATATTAGCCGAACCGGCGTCCGCAAATACACCTATGTCACGCCCGGCTTTGCGCTCGGCAGTATGACGGACGGCAAGCGGGGAGATGTGATATGGTCCGGACAGCTAAGAAGATGGTCGCTCGATTGGGATTCGGATGAGCCTTCCGGGGTCCTTTTTTTCAATCATCCGTTTCCCGATTTCGGCTCTCCGGAGGAACGGTATGCGGACAATTGGCTGGGATCGTCGCCATACGAGCAGGTCATTCAGCATCGAAGCGCGTTAATCGCGCTGTACCATATTCCGGCGGGGACGGCTTACCAATACGGCCCGCGGCAGCCGTTCCCGTCGGATCGCGATCCTTATATCGACGGGTTCTTTTCCGGCAAGGCCATTTACCTCCTTGCCGAAAAGCCCGGCGGCCGCATATTCGCCCACGGCGGAACGGTTTTGATCGCAGTGAGGCTGTTGAAGCCGTACCGGTGGATAGCTGACGAAAGCGGAAACCGAAGGCTGCGGAGCGACGGTCTCATTCATGCCGTTATCGTGGAAGCGGCAAGTCCAAGCGATTACTCCCGGGAGTCGGACAGCGGGTTGAGCGAAGAGCGGCAAATTGCGGCTGAACTCGGCCGCTACCAAGATGCCATAATGAGCCGAACGCATGTGGATGCATCACGGCTGGACAGCCCGACTCCCTCCATCACGTATACGGCTTTAAGCGGGGACGTCTTACATATCGCGTACGACGGGCAGCGGCTGCTGAACGGAAAAGAGATCCGGTATGACGAATGGCCGTTAATTCGCAATCCGTTTATGGAGTCGGAATTGAACAGCGGTATTCTGAAGTTGGAATACGAGGGGAAGGTATGCACGTTGAATTACAAAACTTGGGTAAAGGAATGGACAAGTAGCGGTTCTAAATAAATGAAATCCGCGCATACTTATCAGAGAAAAACCCGAAATGAACGGGTTTTTCTTGTGTTAGGAAGCATTTCGCAATCTGCATGCGGATTGAATCAGAGGGGCGCTTTGTATGAGCAAACGATGGTTTTACCGGCTTCTGTTTTCCTATTTGCCCGTTTTTTTCATGATCGCCGCCATGCTTATTGTGCTAATTTTTGTTGCGATCAGCCAATTATCGCGAAAAGAAGCCGAGAAGGCGAACGAAACGTATGCGCTGCACGTCATGCAGTCGGTAGATTACGCTTTGAAAACGATAGATGAATATGTGATTAAGGAGCTGCAGACGGATAGGCGGATCGACCAGTTTTTCGACAACAAATTTGCAGGAAATCCCTACTATTCCGCTTATGAAATCACCGAGCTGATTCGCGGGATGACGAACTACAACAAGTTTATCGATTCGCTGTATATTTATCGGGCTTCCGATCAAGTGGTCATCAGTCCCAACACGATGATGAAGGTCGACCGTTTCGGCGATGAAACGTTCATTGAAGAGATGATGAAGAGCCCTGCGCTGTATCATCTGACGAACCGGCGGATCTACAAAGAATTTGCCGAGACGGATCAACGCAAAGCGGTCGTTTCTTTAGTTCGCAAAATTCCTCTGTTATCCGGACGGCAGGGGATTGTCGTCGTCAATATCGGCATGGACTCGATTGAAAGCATGGTGGGCGACATGTCCCGTTCAAAGGTCAGCTTTATCGACGTGTACGATGCCGAAGGCAACAGTCTGACGGCATCCGCCAATGCCGCCGGAGCAGCGGGATTCAACAAGAGAGGGTCGGAGCTGACCCGAATCCGCTCGGACTATACGAATTGGGAATACCGGAGCGGCCTCAACGATGAGCATTTATTTACGTTCACCTCCGTATTTTCCTATGTATGGATCGGGCTGGGCCTGCTGATGGTCGTCCTCGGAGGAGTCTGGATGACTTATGTGACGCACCGCAATTACCGGCCGATCGAGTCGATTATGGCCCGCATCCGTGCGTATTCCGAGCTGAAAGCTATCGGGCTCGATGCCGATAAACAGGACGAGTTCCAGTACATCGACCGGGCATTGGGCAATTTAATGGAGCTGTCCAGCCGTTATGAGAAGCAGCACGAGGAAGATATCGTCTTCCGCCGCCGCCACTTTTTCAAAGAATGGCTTGAGGGCAGCCGGGCGATCGGCTACGAAGAATGGAAAGCCGAGATGAAGCGGCTGCACGTGCCTTCCGGCTTCAGGCAGCTTGCCGCTGCGGTCATAGAGCTCGACAAGTACATGGAAGTATGCCGAATGTTCTCGCAGAAAGATCGGGAGCTGCTGAAATTTGTGCTGAGCCGCGTCGTTTACGAAGCCGCCGAGCAGCTCCGTTTGACGGTATGGGCGGAATGGACGGCCGCTCACAGGCTGGGCGCAGTCCTGTTTGCCGAAGCGGATGAAAAAAACAGCGAGAAGCTTGCGGCTCATTTTTGCGAACATGTGCGCTCCTGGGTCGAGCAGCATTTGCCTTTTCGCGTTACGATCGGCGTCGGACCTGCGGTCGCCCAAGTGCAGGAGCTTGTGCAGTCCTACGATGCCGGAGCCAACGTGCTTCGCTTCAAATCTTCGTTGGGAACCAACCGTGTCATCTACCATTGGGAGTCCGAAGCTTCAGCCGAGAAAGAAATGTATAAGCATTTGCCCCTCGTTAAGTCGCTGGCGCAGTTTTTTCGCCTGGGAGACGAGGCGTGGAGGCCGGCGTTGGAGCAAATTTTTACCGAATTAAAAGCCGGGCTGTTTTCGTACGATGAAATCCGCAATCTTATGAATTATATGGTGTATCATTTGCACCGGGAAATGCTCGAACTATCGGCCGAATTTCAGGAGCTGTGGAAGCGGGAGGCGCTGCCGGGGCTGAACGATGCCATAGAGCGGTTCGATACGATCGAGGAAGCGTATTCGCACTGGTTTCGTATTTTGGAAGAAGTGTCGGAACAGATGGCCGCTTTGCGCGAAGTCAGAAGCACGCATGCTTTAATGAAGCGGATTCGCGCCTATATGGAAACCCATTACGCCGATCCGGAATTGTCGCTCAACTCGCTGAGCGAGCGGTTTCGGCTGCATGCTTCGCATGTAAGCCGGTCGTTCAAAGAGGAATTCGGCGAAAAATTCGTCGATTATCTCGTCAAAATCCGGATGGAACAAGCGAAAAAGCTGCTCCAGAGCAGCGATGATTCCGTTCAGGACATCGGGGTCAAAGTCGGCTATGTGCATGCGATATCGTTTATCCGCGCTTTCAAGAAGTACAGCGGTTTCACGCCGGGCGAGTACCGGAAGGAAGAGTAGAACCTGTATTTCCCGGGAAAACGCCTACCTCTAAACGCGGCCCTCACATCTTTGAAAGACCTCGATAAAGGTTTATCTCATGTTTATCGATCGGCGCGTCAAGTTCGCAAAAGCCTAGTGCAGCCGCAGTTTGCTAAAAGAGTTTATTCGTAAATTCATGTATATTGAGCCTTATGGCACCTCCGAGGTACATTGATTCCATCAGCGGCTGGGGTTTCAAGTTTCCAAAGTTTCCAGTTTCTGCTGAAGGAGGTGAATCAGACATGCAGCATACGCCGCCGCAAGCGCGCCGTCGTTTTCAACAAAATATCCCTCTCTTGATGATGTTCGTTCCGGTCATCGCTTATTTTGTCATTTTCAAATATTTGCCTATTTTAGGGAACGTTATAGCGTTCAAAAATTACAATTTGATGGATGGAATATGGGGAAGCCCATGGGTAGGTTTGAAGCACTTCAAGTCGTTGTTTACCCAGCCGCAGACGGTGACCATCATCCGCAATACCGTTACGTTAAGCTTGTTAAGCATTTGCGCCGGCTTTCCGTTTCCGATCCTGATCGCGATCCTGCTGAATGAAATTCGCGCGCTGCGGTTCAAACGCGTCGTGCAGACGCTGATCTATTTGCCGCATTTTTTTTCATGGGTGATTGTCGGGGGCCTCGTCGTCACGATATTTTCCCAGCAGTCCGGAATCGTGAACAAGCTGTTGGAGCTATGGACGGGTCAAACCGTCGCTTTCTTGTATCAGGAGCACAGCTGGATCGCGATCTTTCTTGGCTCCGGCATTTGGAAGGAAGCGGGCTGGGGAGCCATTATTTATTTGGCCGCGCTGACGTCCATCGATACGCATCTGTATGAAGCCGCCAGCATCGACGGTGCGTCGAAATGGAGGCAAATCTGGCATGTGACGCTGCCAGGCATCCGCAGCACGATTATTTTGATGCTGATTCTGAGCATGGGGAACGTCATGGAAGTAGGATTCGACCACGTGTATATGCTGCAAAATGCGGCGGTAACCGATGTTTCGAGCGTCATCAGCACCTACATCTTTATTGTCGGCGTCCAGGGAGGGCAGTTCAGCTTAACGACTGCGGTCGGTTTATTCGAATCGTTGGTCGGCTTCTTCTTCGTCGTCCTTTCGAACCGGGTTGCCAGAAAATTCGATCAAGCACTGTGGTAAGAAAGGAGCGTTCCCGTCATGAAATTAACTTTGGACGAAAAAATATTCAACGTGCTGAGCTATGCCTTTCTCGGTCTGGCCGCGCTAAGCTGTGCCCTGCCATTGCTCCATATCGTATCTTTATCGCTGAGCAGCTATCAGGCGATCGTATCGGGGCACGTCACATTGTGGCCGCAGGGCTGGACTTTTGAAGCGTACAAAGCATTGTATGCCGGCACGAATCTGATCAAAGCTTTTCGCAATAGTGTCGTCATTACCGTTGTCGGCGTAGCGCTCAGCATGTGGTTTACGGTGATGGCGGCGTACCCGCTGGCCAAATCCTATTTTTATGCACGCCGTTTTTTTACGCTGGCGATCGTATTTACGATGCTGTTCGGAACGCCGCTGATTCCTTTGTTTCTCATTGTGAAAAGCTTGGGCCTGATCGATACTTACGGCGCCATCTGGCTGCCGGGATTAATCAGCGCGTTCAATATGCTGGTGCTTCGGACCTTCTTCATGAATATTCCGGAAGAGCTTGAGGAAGCGGCGCGGTTGGACGGCTGCGGAGAGTGGCGGCTGCTCGCCGGCATTATGATCCCGTTATCCATGCCGGTCTTGGCTACGCTGACGTTATTTTACGGAGTGGGCTATTGGAATTCGTTTTTGCATGTGCTCATGTTTCTGAATGACAGCGCCCGGATGAATTTGGCGGTCATGATTCAGCAGATGGTGGCCAGCCAATCCGTCCTGCAAGAGATCAATTCAGTCCGCCAGGACGATTTGCAGCAAATGACGCCGGAATCGATCAAAGCGGCCGGGGTGATCGTATTGATAGTTCCCATGCTGATGATATACCCGTTTTTGCAAAAATATTTTGTGAAAGGGGTTATGATCGGCGCGATTAAAGGCTAACTAAACAGCTTGAGGGGGAAGGTTGATGACCGTGTTTATCGCAAATAAGAGCCACCGCAATGCGCTATTGCTCACGTTGGCCTGCACCGCCGCGTTGGCGGGCTGCTCGGCCGAGAAGTCAGGCGCCGGCACGTCAAGTTCGAATGCTTCCAAGGCGCCGGAGGCCGGCAAAAGGGGAGCGATCAGTATTTCGGTATATGACCGAGGCAATATTCCTCCGGAGGAAGGGAATTGGGAGAACAACCGCTGGGTGGAATGGATCAACAAGAACGGTCCTGTCGATGTCAAATATACGCCCGTGCCCCGCTGGGAATCGTTTCCGAAGTTTAACGCATTGCTCGCTTCCGGGACCGCGCCGGACTTGATTTTGGAGTACGACGCCAACTACAGGAACAGCTGGTACTCGCAAAAGCTGCTGATGCCGATCGATGACATGGTCGACAATTACAGCACGACGTATAAGCAAATTTTGGAGAAGTACCCGCTGCTGCGCAAAATAGGAACGAAGGAAGACGGCAAATTGTATGAAATCGGGCGCTTGAATGTCGTCGCTCCGCATCATCGCCTGTTAATCCGCGAGGACTGGCTGCAGAAGCTGAACCTGCAGGTGCCAACAACGACCGAAGAGCTGTTGGGCGTCGCAAAAGCGTTCGTGAACGACGACCCGGACGGCAACGGCAAAAAGGATACGTTCGGCATTAACTTGAGCGGCGTCGGCTTTTCGGTCATCAGCCACATGTTCGGCCGTTCGATCGATTGGGCTGTGCAAAACGATAAAATGGCGCATGATTGGGAGCGGCTTCAAGCGTCGGTGGAATTCCAGAAGCGTCTGTTTGACGACGGTCTGGTAGATAAAGATTTTTTGACGGATAAAAACGGGCAAAAAGGCATTCAAGATTTTATGAACGGCAAGCTTGGGATTTTTGCCATCGACAGCGCATGGTTTACGATATCGAATTATGAAACTTTGAAGAAAAACAATCCGAATGCCAAAGTCATTCCGATTGCGCTGCCGAAGAGCAAGTTCGGCCAGTTCAGCCCGATTATCAGCACCCCGGTGCAAATGGTCGGCGTTGTCAATGCGAAAGCGAAGGACCCGAAAGCGATTATGCAGTATATCGACTGGATGGTCGATCCGAAAAACGCGAGCTTGCTGAAAAACGGCATCGAAGGCACGCATACGCAAAAAGGATCAAACGGATGTCCGCAGCCGATCGATACGGAAAAAAACAAAAAAGAGCTGTACACGGACGATCTGAATATGATGAGGTCCGACCTGCTGCTCGGCAAATGCGCGGAAGTGTATTTGGTGAACCTGCGCCCTGAAGTGCCGACTCAGAAGGAACTGCTCGATATCAACCTGAAATCCAAAGAAATTTATATCAACAAAGAACGGCCGATTCCATCGCTCGGCTACGATTTCCTGCCGGTTCTGCCCGATGATCTGCAGGCTATCGTCAAAAGCACGAGCAAATCGAACAACATCGATAAAGGCGATATTTGGCTGAAAGCTCTGGTAGGCGGCGCCGGCTACAGCGCGGAGCAAGCCGTTAAAGATGCCAAAGCGATTTGGGAAAAAGCAGGCGGCAAACAGGTCGACGATTACTACGCCAAATGGTATGAGACCAACAAAACCAATTCGTTCAGCATCGATGACCTTTACAAGTTCGCCGAACAGTCTCAAAAAGAACTGAAATAGAACGAAGGAGGAGATCGTATGAGATCTCTGCAAAAGTGTAAACTCCTTATTTCCGTTCTCCTGTTCTCGATTATCATCCCCATGCTTCCGCTGTTTCCGGAGTCGGAGCATCATGCGCATGCAGCGGCAAGCGGCATTACCCAAGATTACTGGAACAACGTCCCCGGCGGCAAAGTGGAACAGATCCCTGTAAACACGCCGCCGACGGGTTCGCGGATTTTGCCGAACTTCGAGGCGCCAAGCAATACCGGCGATTATTACGGCTCCAAAATTTACGGGTTCCTGACCCCGCCGGTCAGCGGAGGCTATACGTTCTGGATTGCGGCGGACGACAGTTCCGAGCTGTGGCTTAGCCCTGACGGTGAGCCTGCCCATAAAGAGAAAATAGCCTACAATACGGTTTACACCAATCCCCGGGAATGGGAAAAGGCTCCCACCCAGAAATCGGTAATCATCACACTGACAGGTGGAAAAAGGTATTACATGGAGGCGCTTCACAAGGAAAACGCTTCGAATGACAATCTGGCCGTCGCCTGGCAAGGGCCGGGAATTGCCCGGCAGGTCATACCGGGCGCTTATTTGGCTCCTTATGTACTGCCTGCCGCACCGATGAATCCCGTAGAGAACGATGCCGCGAATACGTTCGGGTGGACTCCGGTTCCCGGCTATGAAGATACGGCCGCGTACGAATACAGCACGGACCGCGGGTATCACTGGCAAACCGCTGCGGCAAATCCCATCCAGCTGGACAATGCAAACTATACGGCCGGGCAAATTCAAGTCCGGTTGAAAGAAACTTTGACACAGCCTGCCGGAAACATTTTGCGCTCGACTGCTTTGTTCACAATGGTTAGAACGGAACAGCCTCCGCAGACCTATGCGCCGCTTTGGAGAATCGGCCTCGACGACGGGCAGTCGGCGGAATTTACCGATTATAAGCAGACGCCGGTGGAGTCTGTAACCGTTCCGGCCGACTGGGCCGCCCGCACGGACTGGAGTTCGGTGTCCAAAGGGCTCCATCTCGGCAAAAACGGTACGATGGTGATTTCGTACAATTTGGCCGCGGTTCCGGACTACGGCGTGCAGTTCAGCTTCCGCAGCCTGGATGCTTACGTATCCGTGCCGCAATTGGCTGTATTTTCCAACGATACGATGGCCGGCTTGATCCAGGTTGCCGGCTTGAACGGCGGAAATACGTCCAAAAAATTTAAAGAGACTTACGAGCTTTATATTCCGAAGGAAATGCTGAAGGCCGGGCCTAACGAGCTGAAGCTGTCTTTGGACAGAGGCTTGTATGCGGGCGCCGGCGGAGACGATTTCCACTGGTTCGAATGGGACTATGCCAAGCTTGAGGCGTTGGGAGCCCCGGCCAGCGAGCCGATTCACGGGCGGTACACCCGTATGGGAACGGCGCTTGTGTCCCATGTGCTGAAAGACCGCGACCTGCAGACGGCGGAAGTGGTGAAATGGCTGGGACTCGCTTACAGCGGCAATGTGATCCGTGCGGGCCAATTTTCGCGGGAATGGCTGACTGTGCTGCGCGATTTGAATATGGCGCCGGTGCTTTTGCCGTTCGGAAGTTATATCAAGGATGTCGAGCTCGCGTCGGGGATCGTCCCGGAAAAGCTGAAAGATTACTATAAAAAGCTAATCGAGGAAAACGGGGACCTGTTCGAATATATCGAGCTGGACAACGAACCCGGCGTTTTTGACAACGCTTTCACCGCCGATTTGGCGCTCGCCAAGTATGTGAAAGAACAGAAGGCTTTGCTTAACCCTTGGTTGAAAGCGGTTGCACCGGGCTGGGCGTACTGGCCGTCCAAAGGAACCCCCGACGGATGGGAGCGCGATCCCGCTTACCGCAGGCAGATCGAAGACTATACCGATATGACGAACGGCCACAGCTATACCATGACCGGTATTGCCGGCGGCGACGGAGGCGCTTTGGTCGAGACGCTCAAGACGTACCCCGAATATCAGGGCAACGGCGTGGCGAAGCCGATGATGATGACCGAGACGGGAGCCAACGATTTTCATACCGACAATAACCGCTACGATACGTTCGATCACCGCTTTGCCGCCATTTTTGACCGCGAAATGCGCAGTACGATCGGCTACCTTGACTACGTCATGCAGCATGCGGCTTACTTCAGGGAGTACAGCTTGCTGAAAGAGGATATCGAGATGAAATCCGCCGACGATGCGGAGGCGTGGATCCATCCGAGCGACTCGGATGAAACGCGTCTGAACGTATTCCGCCGGCTGGCGCTCGCCTACGGCACCCACGGCAAACCGCTGCCTTACGTGTATGCGAATCAGAGCGAGCTGGCCGGGAAAAAAGCATACTTTCGCGCGGTAGACACCTCTGCTATCGAAACCAGCAATACCGGCGCAAAGTCCGATAAGATTTTGCTTAATTTTGTTAATTTTGAAACGGTGCCGGTGACGATGAACGTCTATGTCACGATGCCGGACAGCGTCGAGTATGCGGGGGAGCGCTTTGGCGCAGGGAACAAATATGCGGATGCGCGCAGTTTTGTTGTCGTGAACGGCGCCTCAGGCGCGCAATTATCGGAAACGCTCCGGCCGGGAGAAGCGGTGCAGTATATGTTGACCCCGTCGGAGCACGTGGCGCCGAGCAAACCCGGCCTGGAAGCGCGGGCCGTTTCTTACAAGCAGATCAAGCTGACTTGGCAGCCTTCCGCCGACAATAAAGAAGTTGCCGGATATAAGCTGTACGATAACGGAGCGCTCCTGGCTAAACTGCCGAAAGCCGTAACCCGTTATTCGCATAATGACGTAAGACCGGAAAGCGCACACTATTACACGCTGATCGCTTATGACGATTCGGGCAACGAGTCCGAGCCGAGCGACCCGGCGGCTATTTCTTCGCTGACCTTGCCTGCATCCCCTTATACGACAACTTCGGCGGGGGCCTTGCATGTTGAAGCGGAGCAAACGGAGCTGGAGGGAGTGACCAATCATGGCACATTCGTTGGCATGTACTTTACGCAAGGACGGTTGAACGTGTTGAAGGCGCCGGTCAAAGCTAACACCAATTATATCCTGAAAATGAAATATAGTGCGGCGGCGAACAAAAAGGTGAACCTCGTTATCGACAACCAGTTGAATCGGGTCCTGGATTTGCCGGGAACGGAGCCGAACGTTTATACCACAGTCGAATATAACGTCACCATGCCGGCGGATACGAGCAACCTGGTGCTGTCCATTGCCAAGAGCAGCGATAATGTTTTTGCATTTTTCGATTGGTTCGAGCTGAAGGAAGGCACTGTGGATGAAACCCCGAAAGCGCTTTGGACGAATGTCGCCCATAAAAGCGCGAATATGTACTATTCTTCACCGACCTTCGGAACCGGCGCCAACGGAGCGGATCTTCACGAGACGTCGACGTCCGGCGATTACGCAGCGATGGGCTTTAAAGGTACGGGAATCCGCTGGTATTCCGATATCGAGTCCGCTTTAGGCGAAGCTGACGTGTACATCGACGACGTTCTGCAAGGGACGGTGGATTTGAAAACGGCGAACACGCAAGGCGCGCAAAAAGTTGTTTTCGAAAAAACGGGGCTCCCGATGGAAAACCATATCGTTAAAGTCGTCGCTAAAAACGGCAAAATCGTCCATCGTTCGTTCGAATTTTTGAGTCTGGAGCGTCAGCCTTATACGCCGGGCCCGGATCTTATCGTAACGGACCTCGGCACGGACCCGGCCCAGCCCTATGCCGGACAAAAGGGTGTCCGCTTTTACGTGACGGTGAAAAACGTCGGCATTCTCCCGACGCCAGACGGCAAAATAACCGGAGCCGTATTCGGCCTGAACGGCGGCTCGTTCGGATATACGGACACGTACAGCCAATCGATCGGCGTAGGGGAAAGCGTGACGCTGTATACGAACGCTGGCGGCGAAAACGGGTATTGGGAAGTGCCTAACGGGGAGGCGACCTACCAGTTAAGCGTCCATATTAACGATATCGGGCGATTCGCGGAAATGGACCGCACGAACAATACCAAAACGGTAACTTTCCAGGTAAGCAAGCAGAATCCCACGCCTCCCGCGACAACGTCGGCAGCGGACGGGATAACCGGGGCAGACGCGGATAACAACAAGGGTGTTCATTGATCACGACGCCCCCTGAACGGCCGACAGTCCGGCCTGGAAGCTCCCTTGCGGCATGCGAAATCCCCCCAGCTCGACTGGGGGGTTCAGGGGAGCCGGTCTGGCGGCTGCTACCACTTGCGAATTGTGGAAATCTGCTCGAAATTTCATACAGAAATTTGACTGATTTCGTAAAATCGAAAAATAAGTATGAAAAATCGAACAGAATCGTGCTTACCAGCGGTAAAGATGACATTTGTATGCGAAAAACTAAATAGAATGCGCAAAAAGGACTGCAATAGGCCGTCTCATGGCAACCAGTTCCAACATCCGCCCGGCGCAGCCCGCATGCACTTGGGGCGCGCCGGCCCACATGCACCTCGGGCACGCCGGCCCGTATGTGCCGAACATCGCCATTCCTGTCTGTCGCCGGGCGGACGAACCTAAATGATGGGCCGGTCAGCTTCCTAAAAGCTGGCCTGCGTGCGCGTCATGGTGCTGCGTGCCGTAGACGTTCATGCCGTAATCGCCGATCAGCGATTGCAGCACTTGGGAAGTGCCTTCGATGATTTCCATTATTTTTGCCTCCCGCATGAGCCGTTCCGCCGGGAAATCGTTCCGGCATCCGTTGGCTCCGAGCGCCTGTACCGCTTCCGAAGTCACTTGGACGGCCGTCTTCGAGGCCACATATTTGGCGATCATCGTCTCCATCATGGCGTCGTCATGCCGGCTGTTTCTGAGCTCGCCGGCTCTCAAACAGAGGGCGCGCGCGGCGTGCACCTTCGCCACGGCTTCGCCGATCATCGCCTTCACCGCCGGAATTTGGCCGAGCTCATCCCCCAATTGCCGGCGGCTCTTCGCGTAGGAAGCCATGAGATCAAGCGCTTCCCGGGCGATCGCGAGCGCTCCCCAAGCTACGCTGTAGCGGCCGTGATCAAGCGCCGTGTTAACGACGTAGCTGAAGCCCCCGCCTTCTTTGGCGAGCATATTTTGTTTCGGAACCGCCACGTCGCGCAGCTCGATTTGGGCCAGATGGGTTCCCCGCGAGCCGATCATGCCATGGATGGGCGAGGTGCGGAGCCCTTCGCTCTGATGGCGTTCCACGATAAATGCCGACAACTGCCCGGCATCGCCTTTGGCGATGACGATAAAAAAATCGGCGATGTCCCCGAACGAAATCCATTTCTTCGTGCCGGAAAGGATATAGTTTGCTCCGTCGAGCCGATAGGACGTCGTCAGCTCCGTCGGATTCGTGCCTGCATCGGGCTCCGACAAGGCGAATGCGCCAAGGCAGGCGCCCGATGCGATGCCGGGCAGCCATTGATCTTTTTGCCGCTCGGTTCCCCAGCGCAGCAAGCTTTCTCCGACGAGCGACGTCTGGATCGTCAGCAAAGTCCGCGCCGAGCAGCACGCTTTGCCGATATGCTCGGTCAATTGCCCGTATTCAAGCGGATTCCACTCCAATCCGCCGTACCGTCTCGGAAATGTTGCGCTTAGGAAACCGTGCGCAGCCAGGGCGCGAATCGTCTCTGCGGGCATTCTTTCCTCGCGGTAGCAAATTTGCGCTGCGGGGCGGATCGCTGTTTTTACGAACTGCGCGACGTCGTCGTCATCATAAGGGCGGAAGCTGTTCATGCCACAATCCTCCTCTTTCAATCGTTCTTAAACGTTTCTACAATGAAGACAAAATTCCTTTATTTGGATTTAGGGGATGCGGATCGCTAATTTTAGGGTTAAAAAATCGCCAATATTGAATGTATTTTCGCCGTGTCTATATATGATATAATTTCCATATTCATGTAACTAACTGACGATGACGTCTTCACTTTCAACCTCACTATCGCGTCTGCCAGTCGGGCGCATTTCACTTCTTTTTATCCAAACTTGCCTTTTCAAATTTGTTAACCGCTTACATTTTGGTAATTTCGAACACAACCACATATTGTTTCCGGAGGGATTTTTCGCATGGAAATCGAGATGAAGCCTCTGCATGACGGAAAACGCACTTGTTTGCAGGATTTGATCGCGACTGTTGCCGGGCATTGGAACAGGCCGAGCGACTTGATGTTTTCGCAATCATGGGGAGGCAGCTTTAATCCCTCGGCCGGTGTGGAAGCGTATATGATCGGCGATCGTTTTGAGGCGCAGTTTGAAACCGCTTTAGACGAGCTCGACAGGTATCACGGCATTGAACTGCGCACTTACAATGGCATTGGGGCGGAGTCCGTGCTTAAGCATGCGGAAGAAAGCTGGCAAAGGGGATTGCCCACTATCATTTACCTGGATCATTACTGGACTCCCTGGCTTGGCGGCTACCAATTCAGCCATCGCGAACATTATGTGCTCCTTACAGGGATAAACCGGGAAAAAAACACCCTTATTTGCATCGATACGTTCGGCAGCCAGGGGAGGGAGGAGCTGCCTGTAACGGATTTCTTGCAAGGCAGCAACGGAAGCTGCGGCGTATTCCGGTTTCACTCGAACGTCGAAGAGGTTGACGTGGCGCAGTGGGCGGACAGGCTGCGCAGGAAGCTGTGGCCGGAGGAAGGCTTAAGCGTATTTGACAGCATTCACCGGTTTGCGGATGCGCTGGAAGACCCGCGTTTTGACATGAGACGGGAAGTGGCGCCCGCAACGGGGGAGACCGTTTGGGTAAGCCCCATCATTTGGAACATCATTCACGCCGAGCGGGGGCGGTACTGTTTTCAAGCGGCGGCATCGTATATCGGCGAACGTTATAGCGATTCGCGGTTCAAGGAGCTTGCAGCGCAATTGTCCGAGTCGGTAAGCGAATGGATCGCGCTGAGAAATATGCTGCTCAAACATCATTATTTGAGCGTGCCGTCTTCCGCCGGACTTTTGGAGAAAGCCATCGATAAGCTGCATCGGACAGCGGAACTGGAGCGCAAGGCGGCCGAACGGTTTCTTCATCAAACGTCAAGCGGGCAGACTTGGCCGGCTGCATCCGGCATCTCCCATGATGGCGGTACTGAGGCGGTTGGCCGTTTGCCGGAAGGAAGCTTGGAGCTGCCTGCCGTGCGGATCGATTTGGCCGCATTTTTCAACAATACGGGCTTTGGCGGGCTGCACTCGGGCGCCACGCTTACTTGCATGGACGGCGGCGAGCATTTTTTGCTGGAGGATGGGGGCGATCCGCCGCCATGGAACGACGAAAGGTGCCGTCCATTTGCAATCAACGAACCTGTGCGCGGAAACGGCGACAATGTGATCTGCCTCGGGCAGTCCATTCCGGTCCAGGCCGACTGGTACACCCATTTGGCATTAGTCGGCTGTGCTGAGTGGGGGAACTATAAGGATACAGTTACCCTCGTCTATGAAGATGGAACGGACGGGCAAGCCGCTTTGGCTCTCACCGACTGGAATGCCGATCAACCGGTTTACGGCGAACAGATCGTATGGAGCGGGAAAACCGTCTGGTACGAAGGGGACAAGCCGCACGTTCTAGCCGGGAAAAAGCTGTATGTGCAAGCTGTTCCGTTTAAATTCGATAAACGGTTGGTAAGTATGACGCTGCCCATTTGTCCGAACCTGCATGTGTTTGCCTGCAATCTCTATATTCACCGGTCGAAGGAGGGAAATCATGTCGCAGGAAAATCCGATGTTTGAACTGCTGCAAGCCCAACAACGGATTTGGTTTATCGAGGAGACGTTCCCGCAAAGTCCCATCTACAATATCGGAGGGGCGGTGCTTTTTCAATCGGGCATCCGCACGGATTTGCTGGAGCGCGCTATATTGTCCGTCGTTCCGAGGCATGACGGTTTGCGGCTGCGTTTGTCCATGGAGGACGGAGTCGTGCGTCAAACCGTATCCGGGAGCTGCCCGGACAAGCTGGAGCATGTGGATTTCAGCGGGGAAGCCGATCCTGAACAGGCATTTGCCGCATGGTTGCAAAAGCAGGCCGAGACGCCTTTCCGGCTGTACGACACCCGGCTTTTCGAATTCGTTATCCTGAAGATTTCGGAGCGTGAGGCCGGCTATTTTTTGAAGTTTCATCACGCGATTGCCGATGGGTGGTCCATGAAGATCATTACGGAAGACGTGCTGGATGGCTACGAAAAGCTGCAGTCCGGGGGCGAGCCGGATTTGACGAAAGCCCCTTCGTATTTGCTGGCCGCAGAGGAAGAGCGCAGCTATCTGGAATCGGAGCGCTGCCGCAAAAGCAAAGCGTATTGGCTGGACAAGTTCAGGGAGTTGCCTGAACCGCAGCGTGAAAGCGCGTTAACCCGCCGCGCCCGCAGAAGCACCGTGCTGTTGGAACCGGAGACGACGCGCGCGATCAGACAGTGGGCAGCCGGCAACGGCCTGACGGAGAACGTGTTTTTTACGGCGCTGACGGCCATTTATTTGCGCAAATGGCGGCGTCAGAGCGATATCGTCATCGGCGTGCCCGTGCTGAACCGCTCCGGCAGGAAGGAGCGCCAAATCTTCGGCATGTTCGCCGGTTTGATGCCTTTGCGGATACGCTTCGACGCCGGTCAAACGGCGAAAGATACCGCGATCAAAGTCGGACGCGAATTGAAGGCGGGGTTTGCGCACCAGAAATACCCGTACAATTTTTTGGTGCGGGACCTGGAACTTCACCGTTACGGAAGCGATACGCTATTTGATGTGTGCGTCAATTACAGCAACGCTTCCCTGGTGCAGGAGCACGGCGGCATGCCTGTCCGGAATATCGATTTCTTTCCGGGATATCAGACCTATGGGCTTCACCTGCTCATTAAAGATTGGGGCGGCAACGATTCCATTCGGCTCGATATCGAGTACAATACGGACGATTATGAGGACGGCGATATTGCGGACATGGTTACGCGCTTGAAGCGGATCATCACGGCGATGTGCTCCGAATCGGACATGCCGGTCGAACGGCTGGAGTGGATCGGCGACGATGAACGGCAGTGGCTGCTGAATCATGGGGCAGGCGCGGCCAAGGACAACGGTCCCCGGACGATGATTCAAGCGGGGCTGGAAGAGCGCGCCCGCACGAGCCCGGAGCTTCCGGCGCTCAGATTTGAAAATCGGCGGATGTCATACGGCGAGCTGAACAAGGCGGTGAACCGGATCGCCTGGGGATTGAGAAAGGCCGGTGTGCGTGCCGGAGAGACCGTCGGATTGTGCATGGAGCGCTCGGCTAACGCCGTCATGGCCGCGCTGGGGATTTTGAAGGCGGGTGCCGCCTACATGCCGCTCGATCCGGCGTATCCGCAGGAACGGATGAAGCTCATGCTGGACAAATGCGGCGCAGCGCTTCTTTTGACCGATGAGCGGCAGCAGGAGCGACTGAATGGCTTGCATCCGCACATTTTGTCGGTTCAGGACGCGGATTTCGGACAAATGCCCGATAACGATCCGCCCTGCCTGCCGAATGCGGCAAGTCCGGCTTACGTCATTTTTACTTCGGGTTCGACGGGGCAGCCGAAAGGGGTCATGGTGGAGCATGCGGCATTGATCAACCGGATCATGTGGATGCAGCGGCAGTACCCGATTGGCCCCGGCGACGTAGTACTGCACAAAACGCCGCTCACATTCGACGTATCGGTGTGGGAGCTGCTGTGGTGGAGCGCCGCCGGAGCGGAAGTGTGCGTGCTGTCTCACGGAGAAGAGAAAGATCCTTCCGCGATCGCGGCATGCATCCGCACGGCCGGCGTAACGGCCGTTCATTTTGTACCTTCGATGCTGAGCGCTTTTTTGACATCATTGGAAAAGGGAGCCGTTCCGCCGGATGATTTGCGTTCCGTCAGGCACGTATTCGCGAGCGGGGAGGCGCTGCCGTCCGATTATGCCAGGAGGTTTTACGCCGTCTTGCCGGCAGGCCCTTTTCAGGCACAGCTGCACAACCTGTACGGGCCGACGGAAGCGGCGATTGACGTGACGTCTTTCGATTGTCCGCACGACTGGAGCGGGTTGTCCGTCCCTATCGGCAAGCCGATCGACAATGTGAGGATGTACGTGCTGGACGAGGAGCTGGAGCTTGTTCCGAGAGGAGCGGCGGGCGAACTGTGCATCGGGGGGATCGGGCTTGCCAAAGCGTATGTCGGCGACGAGGCGCTGACCGCTTCCAAATTCGTGCGCTTGCCGGCCGGGGGAGAGCGCGTTTATCGGACAGGCGACTTGGCCAAATGGCTGCCTGACGGCAATTTGTTCTATTTGGGCCGGATGGATCAGCAGGTCAAAATTCGCGGCTGCCGGATCGAGCCCGGCGAGATCGAATACGGGCTGCTGACGCACAGCTCGGTCAGGGAAGCGGCCGCTATAGCAAGGCAGGATGGGGCAGGGGGCCTTTACTTGTGCGCTTACATCGTTGCCGCCAAGCCGGTTGAAGAAGACGAGCTGAAGCAGCATCTCGGCTCGATCGTGCCGGCCTACATGATTCCGGGCCGATTCGTATTTTGCGACTCTTTGCCGATGTCCGCGCATGGAAAAATCGACCGCAAGCTGCTGCCCGAGCCCCCAGCGTCGAGTGCAGACGGCAGCAGCGCGCAGCCGGATAACGATCTGCACAAAGCGGTACTGAGCATCGTCCGCACGGTATTGGCGGATGAGGGGATCGGCCTCACGGACAACTTTTTTCGGGTTGGCGGCGATTCCATCAAAGCGATTCAAATCGCCGCCAAGCTGCACGAGGCGGGCATTGCGATCAAAGTGAAGGATTTGCTGGGAAATCCGCTGCTCTGCGATGCCGTCCGCTTTGCCCGGTACAACGAAGCCCGCGAAGAGCGGCGATTTCCGGCCGGGCCGCTCAAGCCGACCCCGATTATGGCGTGGTTTTGGTCGAAAAACCACCCGCATCCGCAGCACTGGCACCAGAGCGTTGTGCTGAAATTGCGCAAAGATACGGATCGGACCGCGCTGGAGAACGCCCTTGCGGGCATGCTGCACGCCAGAGACGTTTTCTCGCTGGCGCTGACGGCAGGCAAAGACGGGCCGGGCTTGGCATACCGGACCGATCGGGAGCCCGCACCTGCATTTCGCCTGGAGGTCCGGGATTTGACCGCATTGCCCGAGGCTGAGGCGAAGGCGGAGCTGAACAGGTGGGCGGACGGCTGGAAAGCGCAGCTGGACTTGGAGCGCGCTTTGCCGTTCAAAGCCGCGCTCGTTCTTTTGCCGAATGAACAAATCCGGCTGCTTCTGACCGCTCACCATCTCGTGACGGACGGAGTATCCTGGAGAATTTTGATCGATGAGCTGGATCAGCGGCTGTCTGGCGCATTTCAGGTCGCTCGGCAGCCTGCGGCCGCCTATTGGGAATGGGCCGAAACATTGCATGCGGCGCTCGACGATGCGTATGACGAGCTGGCCTACTGGATTCGCGAAATATCGTTCAACGAATCCCCGGTCCGCCCCGATTTCGATACCGGTCCGGATTCGTACAAGCACTGCGGCAAAGCGGAGCGGGTGCTGGACCGCGGGGCAACGCTGGCATTGATGGGCGCTTCGAACGATGCGTACCGGACAAGGCCGCTTGAATTGCTGCTGGCGGCGCTGACGTCGGCGGCACACAAGCTTTATGGCGGCAGCCAGCTGCCCGTTATGCTGGAAAGCCACGGCAGGGAAGCCGTGTCCGAAAGTTTGAATGCAGCAGGAACGGTCGGCTGGTTCACGTCGTTGTTCCCGGCCAAGCTGCCGCACCCGCAGCAAAATGCCGCCGAACATATTATCGCGACGAAAGAAGCGATAAGGCGCATTCCGCAAAGCGGCACCGGCTACGGGGCGCTTGCTTACCTGCTGGGCGCCATCGATCCGGTGGACGAACGTCCGTTGATCCGCTTCAACTTTTTGGGCGATCTGGACTCGGGCTTGAAAGCCGAATGCTGCTTGCTGACTGATGAGTCGTACGGTGCGGATATTTCGCCGGATAACGAGCTGAACTGTCTGCTGGACTTGAACCTGTATGTATATGCGGGCCGTCTGCATATGACCGCCGTTTACAGCCGAAATAAATTTAAGCCGGAGACGGCGGACCGGTTCCTGCAAACGTGGGAGGAAGAGCTGCACGGGCTCATCCGCCATTGCGCCGATAACAAGTCGTATGTGCTCGCCGCAGCCGATTTCGAATGGTCCGGACTTAGCCAGGAAGAGCTTGACGGGCTGTTTTAAGTTGTAAAAATATACGCCTAGCGTGCGTTCTGCGGAAGGAGGGTTTATGACGAAAAAAAGAATGTCGTTCACACGGGCACTATTGTTGTTTTGTCTGTGTTTGACCGGCTTGTGGATCGCGCTCGGGCCGGCGGCTGCCGCAGACCGGGCGTTCCCTGCGGATGCGATCGGGACGTGGATCGACGGCAAGTGGAAAGAAAGCGGCATTCCGGGCATGTCGGTCATCGTCGTCGATAGCGGCGGAATCGTCTACAGCCGCAATCTCGGCTGCGCCGATGCGGAGCGGCGGCAGGCTGTCGGCGCGGATACGCTGTTCGAGCTGGGGTCGCTGTCGAAAGCTTTTACGGGGCTTGCGGTTTTGCAGCTTGAACAAGCGGGGAAGCTCAAGCTGAGCGATCCGGTCAGCCGCTATTTGCCCTGGTTTAAAGTGAATTTCGAAAACGGCAGCCCGGAAATTACGATCGGCCAACTGCTCTACCAGACAAGCGGAGTTCCGTTCAAATCGATCGGCTTTCTTCCGCAGGACGATGGAAGCGGCATGCTGGAAAAAACGGTCCGGACGCTGATCGGGACAGAGCTTTCCGAGACGCCGGGCAAACAGTTTTTATACGCCACGATTAACTATGATGTGCTTGGGCTTATCGTGGAAAAGATCGCAGGCGAGCCGTTCGACTCGTATTTGCAAAACCGTGTGATCGGTCCGCTGGAGCTGAAGCAGACGTTCGCCGGGTACGGCAACGTGACCGGGGCCAAGCCTTCGCAGGGCTTTAAAGTAGGCTATTTGTCCTCCAGGCCGTATGATGCGCCGCCGTTCAGCGGCAATACGCCGGCAGCTTATGTGATTTCGAACGCCGGGGACATGGCGCGTTGGATGATGCTGCAGATGGGCACGGCGGCAGGGGGCTCGTTCGACCGCACCCTGATCGACCGCTCGCACATCCCCGACCGGACCGTCCCGCCGAATGGCGACGGTTCGTCGTACGGAGCCGGCTGGGCGATTTATCAGAAGGGCGGAGGCGAATGGAGCCACGGCGGGACGAATCCGACGTTTTCTTCGTACATCGTGCTGAGGCCCGAAGAAAAGATTGGCGTAGCCGTTCTGGCGAACATGAACTCCGATTTGACGAGCAAGATCGGCCAAGGCGTTATGGACCTCATGCTCGGCCAAAAACCGGAGAAAAACCCGGTCGACTATTATACGCAAATCGACCGGGTCGCGATGTGCATGCTCGTTTTTGCCTTCCTGGCGGGCGCGGGGCTTTTGTACTCGTACGGACAGACGGGCTTGGAAATTGTCAAAGGCAAGCGTTCATTTGCCGGAATCGGCAGGGAAACGCTCGTTGCGGCGCTTTTGTCCGCATTCTCGCTTGCGGTTTGCTTGACGGGTCTCTATTTTTTGCCCAATTTGTTGTTCTGGGAGCTGCCGTGGAGCTTTGTCGAAGTGTGGGCGTCCCCTGCGGTTTTGCTTGCGGTTCGGCTCTTCGCTGTCCTTATGATCCTGTATGCCTGTTACGTTATGGTATGCCGCTTATACCCGCTGCCCCGGGAAAAGCCGGTGCTGACCATCGTCATGATGAGTTTGCTGAGCGGTTTCGGCAACGCTTTTATCGTGTTCATGATCAATCAGTCGTTTCAGCAGGGCGAGAAGTTTCCGACGACGCTGTTCATGTATTTTGTGATGGGAATTTTATTTTACGTATATGCCCAAAAAATCGTCCGCACCAAAATGGTACGTTTTGCCAATCAGATGCTGTATGAGAAAAGAATGGAAATTGTCGACCGCATGCTGGCCAGCCGTTATGCCAATCTGGAGCGGATGGACGCGGGCAAAGTCAACGCAGCGCTCATCAGCGATACGGAGACGATATCCAATTCGATCAATATGGCCATTTCCGGGATTACCAGCGTGATTACGCTGCTGTTTTGCTTTATTTATCTCGGTTTTCTCAACGTGTACGGCTTGCTTATTTCCACGGCCATCATTTTGGCGGCGGGCACGATCTTTTATACCGTTTCGGCGAGAGTCAATCGTTTATGGGAAATTACCCGGGATATTCAAAACGTTTTTTTCAAATTTGCGGACGATTTGATCAAAGGGTTCAAAGAGCTCTCGCTCCATTCGCGAAAACGGAACGAATTTCAGCAGGATATGGAGGGCAACAGCAGGCTCTATAAAGACAAGCGTTCGCAGGGCGACTTGATGTTCGCGGACGTGTACGTGATCGGCGAGCTGATGTTTACCGTCGTCATCGGGGTCGTTGCCTTTTTGTTTCCGCAAATATTTAAACAGATGGGAAGCGCCAATCTTCGCAACTACGTATTCGTGTTTCTGTACATGACCGGCCCGATCAACGGCGTTCTGAACGCCATCCCGCAAATGATCGGCATCCGCATCAGTTGGAAACGCGTGAACGCTTTGCTGGACGAACTGAGCGTGCAAGCGGGGCATAAAAAACGCATTCCTGCGGGGGATAAAGCGGAAATTGCCGATACTGCGACCGAATTGTCGCTCGAGCGCGTCGTCTATCATTACCCCGGCGGAGGAAGCGCCGCTTTCAAGCTCGGGCCCGTCGATTATACGTTTCGCGCGGGCGAGATCGTATTTATTACGGGAGGCAACGGCAGCGGGAAGTCGACGCTGTCGAAAGTGATCACAGGACTCAGCTCTCCTGATGAGGGTGCGGTTCAGGTGAATGGCAGACCTGCCGAAGCAAGCGAGCTTGGCGAGTTGTTCTCCGCCGTGTTCAGCGATTTTCACTTGTTCGAGCGGATATACGGCCTAAATGTGGCCGGCAGGGAACAAGAGATCGACGAATATTTGCGCCTGCTTCAGCTGAAAGACAAGGTTGAAATTCGAAACGGCCTTTTCAGCACGACGAAATTGTCGTCAGGCCAGCGGAAGCGACTCGCGCTCCTGCTGTGCTACTTGGACGACAGGCCGTTCTACTTGTTTGACGAATGGGCGGCCGATCAAGATCCTGAGTACAGGGACTACTTTTACACCCATTTGCTCAAAAGGATGAAGCAGCAGGGAAAGGGGGTGATCGCCATCACTCACGACGACCGGTACTTCCATTTGGCGGACAAAGTGCTCAAGCTGGAGTTCGGTCAAGTTACGCATGCGGAACAATACGCGCTCCAAAGGAGGTCGTAATGAATTTATTTTGCTTGCCTTATGCCGGCGCAACGGCGTCGATTTACAAGAAGTGGGAGCAAGAGCTGGGCGGAGCGATCCGCATTCAGCCGCTTGAGCTCCCCGGCCGGGGACGAAAGTTCGGCCAGTCGCTCTTAAGCTCGATGGAGCGGTTGATTCAGCACGCCTTCGAGGATATCCGGGAGCGCATCGGCCAGGCCGATTATGCCTTGTTCGGCCACAGCCTCGGGGCGGCCATGGCTTTTCGCCTTGCCGAGAAGCTGGAGCAATCGGATTTGCCGAATCCTCATCATATATTCGTTTCGGGGGTTTTGCCCCCGCACGAGCCCAAGCCTTACCGCATCGACCCCCATCTGGCTGATCCGCAGCTGATCGAGCAATTGAGGCTGTTGGGGGGACTTCCCGAGGAAGTCGGGAACAGGCCGGATTTAATGAAAATTATGCTGCCGATCATCCGCGCGGATCTGCATGCGCACAATGACGATCCGCCCAGGCAGCTACCGGGCCGTCACGTTCAGTGCGGAATGACCGTGCTTTACGGCAAGGAAGATCCGTTAACTTCCGGAGATATGAGGGGCTGGACAGCGTATACGGCCGGCGAATGCCGGTTCGAGGCTTTTGACGGCGGCCACTTCTTCATTCACGATTTGCAAAGCCAGGTCACGTCGCTGCTCGTCTCGACGCTGCAAGAGCTTGACTAATGAAAGGGGAGATGATGATGATCCGGACAAGCATCCTGTTTCCCGGACAAGGAGCGCAGTACGTCGGGATGGGGGCTTATTTGACGAAGCGGTATGCCTTTGCGAAGTCCATTTATGCGGAGGCGAGCGATGCGGCCGGTTTCGACCTGCTCCGCTTAAGCGAAGAGGGGCCGGACGACCGGTTGACCTTAACGGCCAACGCCCAGCCTGCCATACTTGCCGCCGGTTATGCGGCGTTTGCGGCGCTGCAGCAGGAGACGGGCCTGGAACCGGCGTTTTTGGCCGGCCACAGTCTTGGGGAAATTACGGCGCTGGCCTGTGCAAAGGCGATTCCGTTCTATGCGGCGGTGAAGCTCGTCCGCCGCCGTGGGCAGCTGATGCAGCAATCGGCGGCTCCGGGTTCCGGGGCGATGATTTCGGTGATCGGCCCCGACGCGGAGACGGTGGAACGGGCGTGCGCCGAAGCGAGCGGCCCGGGCTGCATCGCGGTTGTGTCCAATTACAACTCCGCTGAGCAGACGGTCATTTCCGGTCACCGGGAAGCGGTTGAGCGCTGCGCCGAGCGCCTTGGCGGGAGCGGGGCGAGGATCGTGAAGCTGAACGTGAGCGCGCCTTTTCACAGTCCGCTGATGGAGGACGCCGCTGCCGGATTCAGGGAAGAGCTGGAGCGGATCGTGTACCGGCCGCTGAAATATCAGGTCGTATCCACCGTAACCGCTGCGCCTTACGAGGATGAATCCGTCATCGCCGGGCTGCTCGAACGGCAGTTGACAGCCCCCGTCAAATGGGTGCAGGCGATGCGGTATATGATCGAGCAAGGGACCGCTTTATGCATCGATACGGGCCCATCGGCCGTCGCCCTCAATCTGTTGAGGCAGGCGGCCCCTGCCATGAAGCTGTTCGCCTACGATAAGGAGCAGGACAGACAGCGTCTGCATCTCATGTTCCGCCATACGCGGACGGAAGCGCCTTCACCCCGGTCCTTCGTTTCCCGCTGTTTGGCTATCGCGGTATGCACGCCGAATTCGAACTGGAACACGGCCGAATACAAGGCGGGCGTGTCCAAGCCTTACAAAGAAGTGCATCAACTGCAGCTCGCTCTCGATGAAGAGGACAGGCTTCCAAGCGAGGAAGAAATGGCGAGGGCGCTGGATATGCTGCACTCCGTGTTTCAGACGAAAAAAACGCCGATGGACGAGCGCCGCATGCGCTTCGAGCAGCTGATGAGAGAGACGGGAACGGAAAGTTTTTTTCTTTCAAGAGAAAACCTTAAGGAGGGCTAAACCATGCTGCAGGTGAAAGACAATATCCGCTACCACGACGAGCGCTTTCTGATGTTCGTTCTGGACCAGATGGCTTACGACTATGAGAAAGAGGGCAAAGAAGTGATACGGATGACGCTCGGCAAATCCGAGCTTCCCGTCCGGGACGCAATTACCGATTCCATGGTCGGGGCCATGCGCAATTTTTCCAAAAGCACGCTCGTATTCCCGGGAGGATTGCCCGAGCTGAAGGAGGAGCTGTCCCTTCATTACGCGCAGCGCTACCAACTGCAAATTCCGCCGAAAAACTTCGTGATCGGCGTCGGCACGAGCTCGCTGTTCCGCAACCTGTTCCAGGTGCTGCTCAAGGAAGGGGACGAAGTGCTGCTTCCTCATCCGTATTACTCGCTGTATCATTTCAGCGCCCTGCTGGCCGGAGCGACCGTCAAATATTACAACATCGACCTGTCGACCATGGCGCTGGACGTGGACTCTTTTAAACAAAATTTTTCCGCCCGCACGAAGGTCGTCGTCATCAATTCGCCGGGCAACCCGCTCGGCAACATTTTGACCCGTGAGGAATTGTACCAAATCGATGCGATCGTAGGCGGGCAGGCGGTCGTCATTAACGACGAGATTTACGCCAACATTTGTTTCGACGAGCCGGGGGAGTCGGTCATGCAGCTCGAAAATACGGCTTCGACCTTCATTACGACGAACGCGTTTTCCAAAGGGTACCGCATGTACAGCAGACGCGTCGGCTACTGCATCGTTCCCGACGAGCTGGTAACGCCGCTGACCGTCATTCAGCACCATACGCTGCTGACGCTCGACCCCGTCGTCCAATTCGGAGCGATCGAGGCGCTTCGCCACCAAGAGGACGTAAAGGAGCTGGAGGCGCTTTACAAAGACAGGCGCGACTATACGCTGGAGCGGTTCAAGGACGTGCCGCTTGTCAAAGCGCTTTATTCCAAAGGCGGATTTTACATCGTGCTGGAATGCACGGAATTTATGAAAGTTCACGGCATCGGGACGAGTCTGGAATTGGCGGAAAAAATTATGGAGCATTGCTGCGTTGCAACCGTTCCGGGTTCCGATTTCGGCCTGCCGGGGGCGCTGCGCCTTTCGTTTTCGAGCAAGCAGTATCATACCGGCATCGACCGACTTGTGTCGTTTTTTCAAATGATCTAGAAAGCAGGGTGGATGCATATCGGAAAGGTTCATCATGTCGGATGGGTCGTGAGCGATATCGAAGCTGCCATCCTGTCGGTTAAGGCGCTTTTCGGCAGCGGCTGCGTCGTGCGCGAGGTTGTGGAGGACTCTGCCAGACAAGTGCTGGTTTGTTTTGTAGAGGGGGATTACACGATCGAGCTGATACAGCCGGCCGGCAAAGGCTCTCCGGTGTACGATTTGCTGCGCCGGGCGGGTGCGACGGTTTACCACGTCTGCATACATGTCGAAAGCATCGATGCGGAACTGGAGCGGTTAAGCGGTCTGGGCGCGCTCGTCGTATCGGGCAAAAGTCCCGCCCCCGCTATCCAAAACCGGAATGTGGCTTTTATTTACGAAAAGCATCTTGGACTAATCGAATTGCTGGAGTAAGGGGGAAGCCAGATGGCAAATGCTGTGCCGATAGCCAGGGAGCAGGTCGAGGATATTCTGATGCTGACTCCGATGCAGGAAAGTATGCTTTTCCATTATTTGCAAAGCGAAGAGGCGCTCGTTTATTGCGAGCAGGCGGGTCTGGAAATGGAAGGCGGGCTGGACATTCCGGCTTTCTACGGAGCGTGGAGAAAGCTGGCGGAAGCCAACGAGATGCTGCGCACCGTCATTCGGTGGAACGACCGCCACAAGGCCGTGCAAATTATTAAACGCGAGCATGACATTCCGATTGACGAGACCGATTTAAGCGGCGTGCCGGAAGAGGACATGCCGGCGAGGCTGACGGCTCTCCGCGAAGCGAGGCTGAACGACCGGATCGACGTGAGCGCGGCTCCGATCCGTATTTTGCTGTGCAAACGGGCTGCGGACAAATACGAGCTGCTCCTCGNAAGAGGACATGCCGGCGAGGCTGACGGCTCTCCGCGAAGCGAGGCTGAACGACCGGATCGACGTGAGCGCGGCTCCGATCCGTATTTTGCTGTGCAAACGGGCTGCGGACAAATACGAGCTGCTCCTCGATTATCATCACATGCTCATCGACGGGTGGAGTCTTGGTGTTATTTTGCAGGAATTTCTTGCGGGCTATCATGCTCTCAAAAGCGGCCGGCCGCTTGCGATACAGCGGAAAACGCCGTACAAAAGCTACATCAAATGGCTGCACGAACAGGATAAATCCGCCCAGGAATCGTATTGGCGGGCGTATTTGGCAGGCTTGCGGCAGCGTTCGGTAATTCCGCCGGATCGGCCCAAGCTCGCGGATGCGCCGTCCGCCGCTTCCGTAGCCTGCGCGTTCGGCGAGCCGACGGCGGCCCGGATGCGCCGGTTTTGCTCGGAGCGGCAGCTGTCGATGGCGAGCCTGCTTTACGGAGCTTGGGGGGCGCTGCTCCAAAAGTACAACAATACGAGCGACGTCTGCTTCGGCGTGACCGTATCCGGCCGTCCTCCCGAAATTGCGGGCATCGAGCACATGGTCGGCCTGTTTATCCAAACGCTGCCGCTTCGTCTTGCGTCCGCTCCGAATGATACCGCAGTCGATTATTTGCGAAAAGCCGCAGCCGATTTATCCGGCAAAGAGGCTCATGCTTCCATCCCTCTGCTGGATTTGTCGGCCTACAGCGAGATGGGCGGCGGCACCCTGCTGTTCGATTCGGTGATCGTCATCAAAAATTACCCGCTGGGGCGGGGAAGTCTTGCCGAGACGGACGGGCTGCGCGTAAACAAAACGTACGTGCACGAAGAAACGAATTTCGATTTGACGCTGCAGGTGTCTTTGCAAGAAAGCATTCATATTGATTTTCACTACAACGCGCAGCTTTATGACGCGGAGACAATCGAACTGCTCGCGCTTCGCTACCGGCGAATGATCGACGGATTCATGGAGCGGGCCGATCTGCCGATGGCCGGCATGGAGCTCGTCACGGCTGAGGAAAAAGCGGAGATCGGCAAGCTGTTTCACGATACGGCGGCCGATTGTCCGGAACAGACGATTCCGCAGCTGATATGGCGCCATTCGCTCCAAACGCCTGAGCGGGCCGCCGTCAGGTATGAAGATCGGCTGCTGACCTATGGGCAGCTGCGGGAACAGGCGCTGCGCATCGCCGCCATGCTAAGAGCGAGCGGCATGCGGGAGCAGGAGCGGATCGCCCTGTACGTTCCCAGGTCGCCGGAGATGATCGCGGGCATCCTCGGCATCCTGGAAGCGGGCTGCATCTGCGTGCCGCTCGACCGGAACCATCCGGCCGAACGGACGCTTGCGATTCTGGAGGACAGCCGCTCGGCCGCCATGCTTGTGCTGGACGAAGCGGATGCCGCCGCCGGCTTCGACGGCACCGTGCTGCCGATCGCTCCCGGCAGGCCGGCTGCCTCCGCTAGCGCGGAGCAAGCGGAGGCGGCGACGCCAGACGCCTCGTCTCCGCAGAGCGTCGCGTATATGATCTACACGTCCGGCTCAACGGGTAAGCCGAAGGGCGCGATGCTGCATCACCGCGGAATTGTCAACCACGCCTATGCCAAAATCCGCGAGCTGGGCATCGGCGCAAGCGACAAGGTCGGCAGCAATTTCAGCGTAAATGTGGTGGCCTCGATCTGGCAAATATTGTCGCCGCTGTTTGTTGGGGCGGAGCTTGTCGTCTATTCGGAGGAGGTGGAGCGCGATCCGCTGGAGCAGTTCGCACGGATCGAGGAGGACGGCGTAACCGTCATCGAGCTGATACCGTCCGTTCTGAACGCCTACGTCCGCCTGCTTGAACAGGGACAGCCGGTGCTGCCTTTGACCCGGCTAAAAGCAATCGCGCTCACTTCGGAAGAGACGAAGCCCGTGCTCGTGAATCGGTTTTACAGCTATTACCGGATTCAGCTCGTAAACGCCTACGGGCAAACCGAATGCTGCGACGATACGCTCCATTACCGCATTCCGTTCGCAACGGATACGGAGCGGGTGTTGATCGGCAGGCCGGTGATGAATATGCGGCCATACATTTTGGACCATCACGGCATGCTCCAGCCGCTGGGTATGATCGGCGAATTGTGCGTCGCGGGAGCGGGCGTTTCCTACGGCTATTGGAATCGGCCGGACATGAACCGGGACAAGTTTATCGAGCACCCGCTGGAGCCCGGCGTTACGATGTACCGGACAGGGGATCTGGCCTCATGGCGGCAGGACGGGTCGATCCGCTATTTGGGGAGGGTCGATCACCAGGTCAAAATAAGAGGAAACCGGATTGAGCTGAATGAAGTCGAAAACGGCATGGCGCGATTGCCGGAAATCCGCGAGGTTGCGGTCATCGTCCGTGCCAATGCAAGAGGCGAGGATGCGTTATGGGCGTTTTTTACGGCTGCTTCCGCGCTGACGGTCGTCGTCATTCGCGAGTTTTTAAGGAAAAAGCTGCCGTCGTATATGATTCCCGAACAATTCGTGCAGTTGGATCAAATGCCGCTGATGCCTAACGGCAAAATCAACCGCCATGCGCTTCGCGAGACGGAAGCCGGCGCGCTGCCCGCCGGAAATGCGGCCGCCGTGCCGGAAGGGGAACTGGAAGAGCGGATTATGAGCATATGGGAAGATGTGCTGCACCGGGACAAGCTGGGCGTCATGGACAGCTTTTTCGATGCAGGCGGCAATTCGCTGCTCATTTTGCAGCTTGCCGCACAGCTGAACGATGCGTTCGGCGTCAAGCTGGCGGTGACGGATCTGTTCGCCAACGCCACGATCCGCAAGCAGGCGTCGTTCATTCGCGGCATGACGCACAATGAAAAGATGGAGCAGGTTCCGCTTCGCTCGATCGTCATGCCGCAATGGGACGAGGAAGCGGCGGCTTCGGCGGAGCTGTCCGTTTTCGAAGCCCCGATGCCGGCCGGGGTATGGCACATGCTGCACAAAGCCGGTTCGCAGCGGGAATTTCAGGCGAGCGACATCGCTGTCGCCGCTTTGGCTTTGCTGCTGAACAAGCTTTCCGGGCAGGATGAGATCACCTTGTATGAGCTGCACCCGGATCAAGCCAGGATCAAGCCGCTTTATTTCGATTTTCGCGCGATGGAGGGAGTGCCCGCCCTGCTGGCCGCTTACGCCGATCAAAAGGCGGGAAACGGCGGCCGCTGGCTGGCGCCGGAATCGTTCCTGCTCCCGGCCCAGACGCCGAAGTCGTCGCTGCACCCGCTTGTCGTTATTCGCGAAGAAGGCGGGCAAGCCTTCGCCGATTCCTCCTTGCCGGCGATGTTTAATTTGCTGGTCGAATGGCGGGAGACCGGTCCGGAGGCGGCGGCCGTAACGTGGCGGTTATCCGGCGGCGGGCGCTTTAGCAAGGAGCAGGTGAAGCAGTGGGTTAGCGCACATATGAAATTAACCGTATATACGGCGGAAAATCGGGTTTAGTCCATAGAATCCAAAGAATCAAAGGTGGGAGATCAAGAAACCCGTTTACGAAGCGATGGATCGGATTTGTCCGGAATCTTGCATTTTTGCGGTCAACACCTCCGTCATTCCGATTACAAAGGCAAGGCGTGATCGGCATTCATTTTATGAACCCGGTTGCACGGAAGCCGACCGTCGAAGTCATTCGCGGCTACCATACGAGCGAGCAAACGATCCGCATAACGGACGAGCTTCTGGCAAGCATGGGGAAATCGTACGTGCTGGTGCAGGATGCGCCCGGTTTCGTATCCAACCGGATTTTGATGCTGACGATCAATGAGGCGGTGTATGTGCTGCAGGAGCAAATATCGTCCGTGGAGGATATCGGCAGATTGTTCCGGGAATGTTTCGGCCATGCGATGGGGCCGCTGGAAACGGCGGATTTGATCGGGCTCGATACGATTTATTATTCCATCGATAATTTGTACCGCGAATTCAAGGACGGCAAATACCGCCCGTGCCCGCTGCTGAAAAAGATGGTCGACGCCGGCTTGTACGGGATGAAAAGCGGAAAAGGCTTTTACGAATATGACAATTAGGGGCGATTATCGTGGACGAAATCCAGAGCAAAGTCAAGGCGTTTCTCGGCAAATACATTCGCAAGCAGTATCGGGATGACGATCATTTGTTCGAGCTCGGTCTGGTGAACTCCTTGTTCGCTATGCAATTGGTCAACTTTTTGGAGAAGACGTTCGAATTGTCGGTAGAGAACGAAGATTTGGAGATTCAAAACTTTCAGTCGGTTCAGGCTATTTGCCGATTCGTCGAACGAAAAACGGCCCCTGGGCGAAAGACGGGGTAGACTTATGGAAAAACCGGTAAAATGCGTAGTTTGGGATTTGGATGAAACGGTATGGACGGGCGTGCTGCTTGAGGATGAGACCGTGCGTTTACGGCCGGGCATCGTTGCCGTATTCGAGGAGCTGGACCGGCGCGGCATCTTACTGTCCGTAGCCAGCAAAAACTACGGCGAACACGCGCTTGAGACGCTCCGCAGCTTCGCTATCGACCACTTTTTTCTATATCCGCAAATTCATTGGAACGCCAAATCGTCGTCGATTCAAACGATCGCCCGCGAATTGAATATCGGGACGGATGCCATCGCGTTTGTGGATGACCAGCCGTTCGAGCGCGACGAGGTGGCTTCCGTGCTGCCGGAAGTGCTGTGCATCGACGCCGGAGACATCGTTTCCCTGCTGGACATGCCGAGGATGATGCCGAAATTCATCACGGAGGATTCCAGAAACCGCAGGCTGATGATGAAGGCGGACGAGCGGCGCAAAACGGCCGAAATGGCTTTCGCAGGGCCGCAGGAAGAGTTTTTGGCGTCGCTCGGCATGCGTCTGTCGGTCCATCCGGCGGCTGAGGAAGATTTGCAGCGGGCGGAGGAATTGACCGTCCGGACGCATCAGCTCAATTCCACCGGCATTACGTTTTCTTACGAAGAGCTTGCCTCGTTCATTCATTCGCATACACATCTGCTGCTGGTCGCCGAATTGACGGATACATACGGAACGTACGGCAAAATCGGGCTGGCGCTCGTAGAGCGCGGCGCGGACAGCTGGACGCTCAAGCTGCTGCTGATGTCATGCAGGGTGATGTCCAGAGGAGTAGGCGGCGTGCTGCTGCAGCTCATCGTGCGCATGGCCAGGGAACGGGGCGTAAAGCTGCTGGCGGAGTTCAAACCTACGGACAGAAACCGGATGATGTACATGACATTCAAGTTCGCCGGATTTAAAGAAGCGGGCGGAGACAGCGGCCTTCTGCTGCTTGAATACGCTTCGGACGCTGTGCCGCCGCTGCCGTCTTATGTGCAGGTGGAAGAAGCGGGGGTGCGGCAATGACCAGGCTTGCGATGTTTTTCCCGGGCCAAGGCTCGCAGCATACGGGTATGGGGCAGACGCTGTATGACACATCGGCGGCGGCGCGCCTCTGCTTTGAAGAAGCTGAAGACACGCTCGGCATGGATATTAAAAAGCTGTGCTTTTCCGGCACGTTCCGCGATCTGTCCCGCGTCGATCTGATGCAGATTGCGCTGCTGACGGTGTGCAAGGCGGCTTTTTCGGTGTATATGGAAGAAATAGGAATTTTACCGGACTTTGCAGCCGGTCACAGCCTGGGAGAATACAGCGCTTTGGCATGCTCGGGCGCGCTCGGCTTTGCGGATGCGCTGCGGATCGTGGAGCTCAGAGGCAGGCTGACGCTGGAATTGGCCGAGCGGGATATCGGCTGCATGATGGTCGTGCAGGACGCGGACGAAGAAGAGCTGATCCGGCTGTGCGGTGAATGCTCGGCGGGCGATGATATCGTCGCCCCCGCGTGCTTCAACTCCCCGCGGCAGACGGTGGTGGCCGGCACGCATCAGGCGCTGGCAAGGCTGGAAGCCGCCTTGTGGCAGCCGCATATCGTCACGACGCCGCTGTATAACAGCGCGCCGTTTCATACGCCGTTAATGAACGAAGCGGCGCAGCGGCTCGCCGAGGCGGTGTCGGCCTGCGCCGTCCATCCGCTTCGCTTTCCCGTCTTGTCGGGCGTCACGGCGGCTCCGTACCGCGATGCCGGCGAGCTTGCCGCCAGTCTCGGCGGGCAGCTTGTCCGCCCCGTGCAATGGCGGAAAATACTCGATTATGCGGAAAGCCGGCGGGTGGATGCGGCTATCGAAATGGGGCCCAAATCGGTGCTGAGCATGCTGGTCAAAGAGAATGGGAAGCCGTTTGCCGCCGTATCGTACAGCGTGGCCGGGGATGCCGAACAGCTCCCCTGGCTTGCGCCGGTACATTCAGGCTTGCCCGATGCAGGACTTCAGTACCATTTTATCGAGCTGTGTTTGGGCATCGCGGTCAGCGTCAAAAATTTGAACCCGGACAGCCGGGAGTATGAGCTGGGCGCGGCTCAGCCTTACGAGCAGTTGGAACGGCTGGCTGACGAGGCGGATGCGGCGGGGCTGCCGCCGACCGTTCCGCAGATGAGAGAGGCGCTCCGGCTGCTCATGCTGATTATGGACACCAAGCGCGTTCCGCCGGAGGAACGCAAAGACTATTACGGGAAGCTGCTGCGCGATACGGGAACAGCATCCGTCTTTCAGGAGGAAATCGATGTTGAGCCAAAGCTTGTTCGAACTGCTGGATCAAGTTGAAATCGAGACCGAAGTGGAGGAAGTTACAGCCAAGGAAATGGCGATTGTCGGCATGGCGCTGAACTTTCCGCAAGCCGGCAATGTGCGGCAATTTTGGAGCAACCTCCGGGCCGGGCTGGACTGCGTGACCGGGGTTCCCGGCCGCAGGAAGCGCGACGCGGAAGTTTATTTGCAGCGGTGTCTCCGTCAGGACGCGCTTGACGCACAGTTTGACGAGCTCGGCTATCTGGATGAAATCGATACGTTCGATTACGAGTTTTTCGGGCTGTCGCCGAAGGAAGCGAGCCTGATGGACCCTGCGCACAGGCTGTTCCTGCAATGCGCGTGGCAGGCTGCGGAAGACGCGGGTTATGGCGACGGACGGCTGTCCGGGACGGATACCGGCGTGTTTTTGGGCTATTCGGCCAGCGAGCTGTACGATTACAAACGGCTGATCGGCGAGCTGGAGCCCGATTCGGCGGCGCTCGCGGCCGCGGGCAATATCATTTCCATGATGGCCAGCCGCGTCGCCTATGCGATGGATTTGCACGGCCCGAGCATGATGATCGATACGGCCTGCTCCTCTTCTCTGGTCGCGCTTCACGAGGCATGCAAAGCGGTTCGGGCCGGCGACTGCAGCGCGGCGATTGTCGGCGGCATTCGGCTGAACCTTGTGCCGGTGCGCCGCCAGCATAAGCTCGGCATCGAATCGGCGGACAGCCGCACGCGCACCTTTGACGACAAGGCCGACGGTTCGACGCTCAGCGAAGGCGTGGCGGCGGTCGTCATCAAGCCGCTGCCGCAGGCGCTCAAGGACGGAGATGCCGTCTATGCGGTCATCAAAGGCTCGGCGATCAATCAGGACGGCCGCTCGAACGGCATTACGGCGCCGAATCCCGATGCGCAGGCCGCCGTTATCGAAAAGGCCTGGAAAGCGGCAGGCGTGCACCCCGAGACGATTTCCTACATCGAAATGCACGGGACGGGGACGAAGCTGGGCGATCCGATCGAAATGGAAGGGCTGATGAAGGCGTTCGTCAAATATACGGACAAGAAGCAGTTTTGCGCCATCGGTTCGGTCAAATCGAATCTCGGCCACCTGGACAGCGCGGCGGGCTTGGCCGGGCTGATCAAAGCCGTGCTGTCCCTGAAGCACGAGGAACTGCCGGCCAGCTTGTACTTTAACAGGCCGAACCGGAAAATCCGCCTTCACCGTTCGCCGTTCCATATGAACGCCAGGCTGAACAGGTGGCCAAGAGGGAGCGAGCCGCGCCGCTGCGGCGTCAGCGCGTTCGGCATCAGCGGCACGAACTGCCACGTCGTGCTGGAGGAAGCGCCTGAAGCGCCGGCTCTTCCGGCGTCGCGGGAATCGTCCGCGCCGCGCATTTTTGCGGTGTCGGCCAAATCGCGGCACTCGCTGGTGAAGCTGGCGGAGCAGTACATCGAATGGCTGTGCGAGGAGCCTGCGGCGGCTTTTGACGATGTGTGCCATGGCGCATGTACGGGGCGGGGCCATTACAAATACCGGCTGGCTGTGATCGCCGACGGTTCGGACCTGCTTGCGGAGCGGCTGCGGATCGCCGCCGATCTGCTGCTGGACGGCGATGGCGATGCCGCGCTCCCCGGGCAGGGCATTTATGCGGGCGTCGTCACCGCCTCGGAGCGGGACGCCGAGAGGGCGACAGCCGAGGCGGGCCTGCTTGCGGACGCCCTGCCGCCATCGGAAGCGGAGCTGCGGCAAATTGCCGCTTTGTATACGGCGGGAGCGGACGTGCAGTGGCGCAAGCTTTATAAAGGAGAGCGGCGCGTCAGGACGCGGCTGCCGGTTTATCCGTTTTTGCGCAATCGCTGCTGGCTGGAGATGAGCGGTAATCAGCTGTATCGTTCGTTTTTTTCTTCAGAAGCGCAGCTGTTCGTTCCGGAATGGCGGCAGGCCGACAACGATCAGCCCGCCACCGCGCCGAACGGAGCCTTGGTCGTGTTTATGGATTCCGGCGGCATTGCCGAACAGTATGCCGAGCGGCACAACGCGCACCGCAGCAAATGGGTCGAGGTGACACTTGGACATGCGTTCGCGCAAACCGGTGAGCGACGCTTTACCGTCGGGCGGACGCTTGGCGATTACGAACGCCTAGTTGACCGGTTTCGTCCACTCGGCGTCGCAGGCGTCGTCCATTTTGCCGCGTTGGACGATCTTGCGGAGGGGCCGCGTGGCAGCGGAGATAAGCTCGCTGACGGTTTGTTCAGCTTGTTCCTTCTCGTCTCGGCGCTGCGCGGCCGCGGTTGGAAAAGCCCGCTCCGAATGACGCTCGTCGCCCCGCAGGCTTACCGGGTGTTGGCCGAGCAAGCGGCCCGGCAAGCGGTCGTCCGTCCGGAATTTGCCGCCTTTTTCGGCTATGGGAAAGTCGTCTCCTACGAGCTTCCCGGGTCAACATGCCGCTGCATCGACTGGGACGGCGGCTCCGCCGCGCACCTGCTGTTCGACGAGCTGGACAAGCCGTCGGACGACTATGTGTGCGCGCTGCGCGGCGGCCGCCGTTATGTCGAGCGGATCGCATTGCTGGACACGGCCGGCGAACCGGCGGCGGCTCAGACCCCGGTTCCGGTCCGTTCCGGAGCAACGTATGTCATTACCGGAGGCGTCGGCATCGTCGGTTTGCAGCTTGCCAAGGAGCTTGCCGCAAGCTGCTCCGTGCGCATCGTTTTGCTGAACCGGTCGCCGTTTCCGGCGAAGGCTTCGTGGGAGCGGGTGCGGTATGAGTACGAAATGGACCGCAAACATGAAACGCTCTACAAGCGGATGCGGCTTATGGAGCAGATCGAAGCCGGAGGATCGGAGGTCGTCTGCATGCAGGCGGACATTGCCGACGAGCGCTCGCTAAGCGCTGCGCTGGCGGACATCCGCGAGCGGTTCGGCCCGATCCGGGGCGTCATTCATGCGGCGGGCATCGTGCGCAGCTACGACGAGGTGCAATCGCCCCTGACGATGGAGACGCTGTGTGAGGATTTGTCGCCGAAAGTAGCCGGAACCCGCCTGCTGGACAAGCTGACGGACCGGGACCCGCTTGATTTTTTTGTTCTTTGCTCCTCGGTGATGACGCTGACGGGCGGAAACAACGTCGGCGGCTATGTGGCCGCGAACGCCTTTCTGGACGCGTTCACGGACGAGCGGAACGCGCGGGGCAAGCGGACGGTCGCCGTCAACTGGTCGACGTGGGAGGAGACGTTTTTTACAAGTGTGCTCGGAGCCGGAAAACCCGAATATGCGCGCCTGTACGGGCAGTACACACTTTTCAAGGTGATGTCGGGCGAGCATGCAGGCCACTATTTCGCACAGGCGTTGGCCGCGGGCTTGCCGAGGCTGATCGCGGGCCAGTTCAATCGCGATGCCGACATCGTCCGCATGCTCGATACGCTAGCGTTCAAGTTTGCGGACGAGACGCGGGATGAGCTGCTGCGCGAGCGGCTCCCCGAGGCGGCCGGTACGCGGCTGGAGGAGATCGTGGAGCAGGGCGGCGGCCTGCCCGATGTCGAGCTGAAAGGCAGGCTTGACGGCGCCTATTCCGCTGCCGAACGAGGCGCGGCCGCGGTATGGAGCCGCGTGCTCGGTTACCGGACGCTCGGCGTAGCCGATAACTTTTACGAGCTTGGCGGCGACTCGATCTCCATGATGAAGCTGATCGCGGGCATTGACAGGCAGTTCGGCGCAGAGATGAAGCCGACGGTGTTCATGGAGCTGCTGACGATTGAGCGGATGGCGTCCTGGCTCGACGAACAGAACCTTGGGGACAACCGGACGGCTCCGGTGTATCCGGCGGCGCTGCCCGATCCGGACAAGCTCGCCGAGCCGTTTGAGATGACGGAAGTGCAGCGCGCTTACTACATGGGCCGCAGCGACTATTTCGAGATGGGCGGCGTTTCGACCCATGCCTACTCGGAGCTGGAAACGAGGCTCGATCCGGCAAAATTGAACGACAGCCTGAACAAGGCCGTGCGGCGTCATCCCATGCTGCGCTGCGTCATTTTGCCGAGCGGCAAGCAAAAAGTACTGGACCGCGTCCCGGACTACCGGATCGAGACGGAAGATATCCGGGCGCTGGACGAAGCGCGGCAGCAGGAGCGCATCGGGATGGAGCGCCGCAGAATGTCGCACGACGTATTCCGGCCCGAATGCTGGCCGCTGTTCGAAATCAAGGCGTTCCGCATCCGCGATGACGCGCACTATTTGTGCATCGGCTTCGACGTGCTGATCGCGGACGGCCTCAGCATGCAAATCATCGAGAATGACATCATGCAGGCGTATTTGCATCCGCACATCGAGCTTCCGCCGCTGGTGTTCACATTCCGCGATTATATGCAAGCCTACGAAGCGTTTCGGCGCTCCGATACGTATGCAGCAAGCAAAACATACTGGCTGGGCAAGCTGGACAGCTTCCCGGAGCCGCCTTTCGTGCCGCTCGTCCGGGAACCGGGGACCGTAGCGAAACCGACGTTCCGGCGGCTCGGCGCGATGCTGGGGGCGGCGGAGTGGCAGCGTTTCAAAAACATGTCCGCCCGGCACAGCGTGACGCCGTCCGCCGTCTTTTGCGCGATATACGCCGATGTGCTGTCCTATTGGTCCAATCAGCCCAGACTGGCTATCAACCTGACCGTATTCAACCGTTATCCGTTCCACCCTGATATCCCGAACATGGTCGGAGATTTTACGTCACTCATGCTTCTCGGTTTGGATCTGGGCACCGGCCTCGCGTTCTGGGACAAGGTGAAGCATGTTCACCGCACCATTCTGGAAGCGATTGAACACCGCCACTTCGACGGTACCGAGATGATTCGGGAGCTGGCCAAAATCCGCCAAAAACCGAAAGCGGCGATGATGCCGTTCGTGTTCACGAGCCTTCTGTCTCAGGATTTTCAAGCCGGAGGCTCGGGCGGCGACGTTCCCGGAGACGTGAAAATGAGAGTAAGCCAAACCTCGCAGGTGTATTTGGACTTTCAGCTGACCGAGCGCGGCGGCGTTGTCGAGTTGAGCTGGGACTATGCAGCGGAATTGTTCGATGAGGACATGATATCCGGCATGTTCGAAACGTTCATGCACCGGGTGGAGCGGCTTGCCGCAAATGAAGGAGCAGCCGGCGGCATCCGGCTCCCGCAGGTGGAAGCCGAGCTGTACGCCCGCTTTAACGAAACGGCGAGGCCGCTGCCGCAGGCCGTCACGCTGGACGGCTTGTTCGCGCAGCGGGCCGCACGGCAGCCGGACAAGATTGCCGTCATCTCCGGCGAACAGGAGCTGACTTACGGGCAGCTGAGCAAACTTGCGCGGCAGTTTGCCATATATTTGCGCTCGTGCGGCATATCGCGCGGCGACTTTGTCGGCGTGTTGGGACGCCGCGACAGCAGCACGATTGCGCTCATCCTGGGAGCGCTGATGGTTGGGGCCGCGTATGTGCCCGTGGAGCCGGAATATCCGGAGGAGCGGCGGAATTATATCGTCGGCCACAGCGGGTGCCGCAGCCTGATCGACGCCGCGGCGGTTATCGGCGAGGTGCGGGACTTGGATCTGGAGCCGGAGCTTCCCGGACAGCCCCTTTTTGCCGCGGAAAGCTGCCCTGACGATACGGCCTACGTCATTTACACGTCCGGCAGCACGGGGACGCCGAAAGGCGTCGTGATTACGCACCGGGCAGCGGCCAATACGATACTGGATATTAACGAACGGTTCGCTATCGGAGAAAACGACCGCATACCGGCCATCTCCTCTTTTTGCTTCGATTTGTCGGTATACGACTGGTTCGGGGCGCTGGCGGCCGGAGCGGCCGTCATCGTCATCGACAACCAGCGGGATATGCCCGCCCTGCTGCGCACCGCCGCTCAGGCCGGCGCCACCGTCTGGAATTCGGTTCCGGCTTTGCTGAATGCGATGCTGGATCATCTGCCTTCGGACAGGAGCCCGCTTTCGCAGCTGAGAGTCATCATGCTTAGCGGAGACTGGATACCTTTGCCGCTTGCCGGATCGGTCAGGGAACTATTCCCCGCTGCATCGCTGTACAGCTTGGGCGGCGCGACGGAGGCGGCGATCTGGTCGATTTACTACCCGGTTGCGGACGTGTCCGGCGAATGGAAATCGATTCCTTACGGCGTTCCGCTCGGCAATCAGCGCTGGTATGTGCTGGATGAGGAGCGAAGGATATGTCCGGTCGGCACTACGGGAGAGCTGTATATCGGGGGAGCGGGGCTTGCTTCCGGGTACTTGCATGACGAGGACAAGACGAAGCAATCGTTCATTGTTCATCCCGAGTTCGGCACGCTGTACCGCACGGGCGATTTCGGCGCGATGCGGAGAGAGGGCTATATCGAATTTCTCGGCCGGCGCGACCATCAGGTCAAAATCCGCGGTTATCGGGTGGAGCTCGGCGAGATCGAAAACCTCCTGCTGAAGCATCCAGGCGTCAAAGATGCGGTCGTCATCGACAAAAAGGACGCAGCAGGCCAGACGTACCTGGCGGCCTATATCGTTCGCGGAGGGGCTCTGCCGGAAGCGGACCGGGAATCGCTGTACGAGCACCTTAGCGCCCATTTGCCCGGCTATATGATTCCGGCCCGCTGTACGTTTCTTGATAGCATTCCGCTATCCGCGAACGGAAAGGTCGACCGCAAGCTGCTCCCGGAGCCGGAGCTTGCCCTGCTCGCGGACAAAGCGCCCGTCGAGCCGTCGACAGAGCTGGAGAAGCAAATATTCCGCATCTGGACAGAGGTGCTGGGTATGGATCGCTTCGGCATCAAGCAGTACTTTTTCGACATCGGCGGCGACTCGATCTCGCTCATGAGCGTTCACGGTAAAATCGAGAATATGTATCCGAACAAAGTGAGCATCGCCGATTTATTCGCGTATCCGACGGTGGAGACGTTGGCCGGAGAGCTGGCGCGGCGCTTAAACCCCGATGAATACAAAACCGTGTCGGTGCTGCTTCCCGCCGATACCCGCCGCTCCCTTGACGTGTTGGCCCGGCGCTGCGGGGTGAACGCTTACGGCATCTATCTGGTCGCGTTCGTTTTTATGATCGCAGACTTGAACGGCGAGCAAAGCGTAAAGCTCGTCGCGACGGACGAAGCGGGCATCGAGACCGCCCACCGTATTTCGCTGGCGGATATCGAGAGCGTGGAGCAGGGGGTGGAGGCGCTGACCGCCCGGTATATAACGGACTCCGTCCGCGTCGTTTCGCAAGCGGGCCCGGACTCGGGCGCGCTGATGTTCGCCAGGGAGGAGGCCGCCGTGAAGGGCGAATTCGCCGCAGCGCTGTGCATGTCGAAAGCGGAAGGTGTGCAAGCGCTGTACAAGGCGTCCGCAGATGCAAGGTCCGCAGAAGCAAGCGAAGCCGCGAAGGCGCTCTCGGACCGCTTCCGGAAGCTGCTGCACATTTTGGCGGAACAACTTTAAAGGAGGAGGAGAGTCGGACATGGCCAAAAAATTGATCGATCTCATGAAGCTCAAGCCTGAATCGGAAGCCCGGACGGAGACCGGCAATGAAATTGCGGTCATCGGAATCGGTCTCGATTTTCCGCGGGCGGGCGATGCAAGAGCGTTCTGGGAGCAGCTTGCGGGCGGCGTCGGAGCGACCGGCAATCTCCCGTATTCCCGCAGGATGGAAGCCGAGAGGTATGCGAGATTCAAGCAAATGGACAAAAGCGAATGGCAGTTCATCAAACAGGGCTATCTCCGCTTCATCGACCGTTTCGATTACCGCTTTTTCGGCCTATCCCCGCGCGAGGCGGAGCTGATGGACCCGCATCAGCGCCTGTTCCTGCAGACGGCGTGGCACGCCTTCGAAGACGCGGGTTACGACGACAAGCGCCTGAAGGGCAGCCGAACCGGCGTGTTCGTTGGCTACGATCACGAAGCGTACAGTTATACAAGCCGGGTGTTGGAGGTCGCTCCGGCGGCCTACAAGGAAGCCCATGTCGGCAACCTGGTGTCGATGATCCCTGGCCGGGTCTCGTACCATTTTGATTTAAAAGGTCCCGGCATGATCGTGAACACGTCCTGTTCTTCATCGCTCGTCGCCGTTCATGCCGCTGTGCGCTCGATTTTGCGCGGCGAATGCGAAATGGCGCTGGCGGGAGGCGTCCGGCTCGATATTATGCCTGTCGATTTGACCGGGAAGGTCGGCATCGAATCGTCGTCGGGCCAAACAAGAACGTTCGACGATAAAGCCGACGGAACCGTGACCGGAGAAGGCGTATGCGCGGTTGTCCTCAAGCCGCTGCGCCAGGCGCTGGAGGATCGCGATCCGGTATACGCGGTCATCAAAGGGAGCGCCGTCAATCAGGACGGCCATTCCATCGGCTTGACCGCTCCGAACGTGCTCGCGCAGGAGGAAGTGCTGGTCGAGGCTTGGCGGGACGCGGGAGTCGATCCCGAAACGATCGCCTATCTGGAAGCGCACGGAACCGGCACTAAGCTGGGCGATCCGATCGAAATCGAGGCGATTGGCAAGGCGTTTGCCCGGTTTACGGGCAGAAAACAATTTTGCGCAATCGGCTCGGTCAAGCCCAATATCGGCCATCTGATCGGCGCCGCGGGCCTGGCCGGGTTCGTGCGCGCCGTTTACGCGCTCTATCTTCGGAGGCTTCCACCGACGCTGCATTTTACGCGGCCGAACCGGAGCATCGCCTTTCAGGAATCGCCTGTATATGTCAACGACATTCTCAGAGAGTGGACGTCAGACGGCACGCCGCGCAGATGCGGCGTCAGCTCGTTCGGCTTTAGCGGCACGAACTGCCATATCGTGCTGGAGGAAGCGCCGGAAAGTGCCCCAAGCCCGCTTTCGGCCCCAGCGCTGCAGACGCATGCGCTCGCGCTCTCGGCCAAGTCCCCTGCCGTCCTGCGGCAGCGGGCCGGGCAAATGGCGTCCTGGCTGTCTCAACCGCGGCCGGAAAAGCTTGGCGACATCTGCTTTACGGCGAATGCCGCGAGAAGCCATTTTACCTGCCGGCTCGTGGTCGCCGGCCGAAGCCGGCGGGAAATCGCCGATGCGCTGAACGCGCTGCAGGAGGGTGATTTTCAGACGATCGTTCCCGGCGCGGGCCTCGCTCCCGGCGCGGATCTGCCGGAGGACGCAGGCGTCATGCGCCGGTTGTGCGCCGCGTATGCGCGCGGAGAAGAAGCGGATTGGCGGGAGCTGTACGCGGAAGACGCGCACGAGCGCGTCCGCTTGCCGCTCTATCCGTTCGAGCCGCTACGGTGCTGGATCGATAGCCCGCTTGCCGCTCCGCTTCCGTTCTGGGAACCCGGATGGGAACAAGCGCCATCGGATGCGCAGGCGCGTCCGCCGGTCCGCAAGCGCTGTCTGGCCGTTCACGACGGCGGCGCGGCGGCCGCAAAGCTGACAGACGCGATCCGGGCGGGAGCGGACTCGTTAGTGGAAGTGCTGCCCGGATCGGAGTTCGGCAGGGAAAGCGCAAGTGTGTTCCGGCTCGATTTTGCCGCGCCCGCGCTTGCGCCCGATTACGGCGCCTTGTTCGCTGCGGTTGATCCGGGAGAGCTCGATCAAATCGTCTTTGTTCATGGGCTGGAGCCGCCTGATCCTCGACCTGCGGCAAACCGGCTGGAAGCGAGCGTCAATGAAGGCTTGTTTCATTTGATCGGCTTGTGCAAAGCTCTCGCCGGGCACCGCGGGCTGGGCCCCGAGCTCGTCGTTGTGACTGCGCACAGCTATGCGATCAGCGGGCGGGAGGGCGGTTTGCTTCCGGGCAACCGGCTGCTTCATACGCTCGGGACGACGCTTCCGCTGGAGTCGCCGAATTTGCGTATTCGGATCGTCGATACGGACGCGCTCACTTCGCCCGACGCCTTAGCCGGCGAACTCGCAGCCGCGGCGGAGGCGGATTCTCCGCAAATTGTCGCGCTGCGCGGAGGAGAGCGATACGTCCGGGTGTGCCGTATCGCCAAAGACGCTCCGTCCGGCGAGCTGCCGCTGCGGGCCGGGGGCACCTACGTCATTACCGGAGGCGGAGGCGGCATCGGCCAGGAGATCGCCCAATTTTTGGCTGATCAAAAGCCGCTTCATATCGCCGTCATCAGCCGGCTATCGGCGCCCGACGCGCAGACGCTGGATGATATCCGGGGCGCCGGCTCCACGGTCTCGGTCCATTATGCGGATGCCGGCTCGCGCGACGAACTGCAAGCGGCGCTTGCGGATATCCGCAGCGGCTTCGGTCCGATCCGCGGCGTCATTCACTGCGCGGGCGTCACCCCGCAGCAGGGCGCGCTGTTCGATAAACAGCGGGGTGTCATTCGCGCAGCGCTTGCGGCGAAGCTTTTCGGGACGATGCATTTGGACGAACTGACGCAGGAGGACCCGCTTGACTTTTTTATCTGCAGCTCCAGCATTTCGGCTTTGGTCGGATTGCCCGGCGAGATCGAATACAGCATGTCCAACGCGTTTCTGGACGCGTTTTGCGAGGAGCGGAATCTTCGTCTCGGAGGGACGAAATGCATCAATTGGCCGGCATGGAACGAAACGGGAATGGCCGTGCTTTCCGGCTCCGATCTGTCCGGCGGCGTGCTCGATTCGGTTTCGAGCGCCGAAGGGATGGAAGCTTTCGAGCGCTTTCTCCGCTCCGGCCTCAGCCGCGCTATCATCGGCAATCCGGCGAGAGGCGGCCAGCGGTTCGCTCTTCTCATCACCGGCAGGATCGGGATTGCCGATTATTACGACCGGCGCGAGGAAAGCCGGGAAAGCGCGGCGAGCGATTCTTTTGCTGCGACGGACGATAAGCCGCAAATTGTTTTGCACGGCCATGATGCGGGCTATACGCCTACCGAGCGGCAGATCGCGCAAATTTGGCAGGAGGTGCTCGGTTATTCCAGCTTCCATGTCGAGGATCAATTTTTCGATATCGGCGGCAACTCCATCATGATTATGAAAGTGCTGTCGCTGGTGGAAGGGCATTTTCCGGGTACCGTGCAATTGTCCGACCTGTTCGCTTTTCCGACGATTGCCAAGCTTGCCCGCCTGATCGACGAGAACCGTCGTCCTACCGGGAATGCGCGTTTGCAGGAGAACGCAGGAGGCGTGAACAGCGGAGATGGCGACGACGGCGAAGAACATATCGAGGAGCTGATCGACCGTTTGACCAGCGGGAAAGTGACCGTATCGAAGGCGATGTCCTACTTGACGGACGAAGGGACAGGTGAAGGAAATGGATAGTCCGCTCGAATATGTGCTGGAGCAAATTGCCGCCGGGAAAATCGACAAGCAGGTCGGCGTCCAACTCGTCAAGCGGCTGCGCGCGCGGGATGCGGACCGGCCCGCCCGGAGGAAGGAGGATGCGATCGCCGTGATCGGCATGTCCGTCCGCCTGCCGATGGCGGATCATTACGACGTTTTTTGGCGCCATTTGACGGAGGGGACGAGCTGCATTCGCGAGCTTCCCGCAGGCCGCAAAGCGCAGGCCGACCGTCTGACCGGCGGCGCTGTCCGCTACGCGCAAGCCGGTTATTTGAGCTCCATCGACGATTTCGATTATCCGTTCTTTCGATTGTCGCCCGGCGAAGCGAATTTGCTCGATCCGAACCAGCGCATTTTTTTGCAAACGGCTTGGGCGGCGCTGGAAGATGCGGGCTACGGCGGCAAAAAGCTGGCAGGCAGCCGGACCGGCGTGTTCATCGGCTACAACGCCTGGCCGACGTATGGCACGATATTGTCCAGGCTTCATCCCGACAAAATGGGGGTTGCGCTGCCAGGCAACATCGCGCCGATTATCGCCAGCCGTTTGAATCACCTCCTAGATTTGCAAGGTCCGAGCATGGCGATCGACACGACCTGCTCTTCGTCGCTGGTCGCCGTGCATACCGCTTGCCAAAGCCTGCTTAACGGAGAGTGCGATCAGGCGCTGGCCGGGGGCATCAAATTGAACATTTTGCCTGTCGACAAAGACTTCAGAATCGGCATCGAAACGAGTGGGGACGAAACCCGGACGTTCGACGACCGGGCGGACGGCACGTTATGGGGCGAGGGGGCGGCCGCCGTGCTGCTCAAGCCTTTAGCGCAGGCGGTGCGGGACCGCGACCATGTCTATGCGGTCATTAAAGGCAGCGCGCTCAATCATGACGGCAGCTCGATCGGGCTGACCGCGCCGAACGCGCTCGCGCAGGAGAAGCTGCTCGTCGACGCCTGGGAGCGGGCGGGCGTCAAGCCGGAAACGATTTCGTATATCGAGGCGCACGGCACCGGAACAAAGCTGGGCGATCCGATCGAAATCGACGGCATTACGCGGGCGTTTCGCAGGTATACGAGCCGCAAGCAGTTTTGCGGGATCGGCTCGGTCAAAAGCAGCATCGGCCACCTGGACGGCGCGTCGGGCATCGTCAGCCTGGTGAAGGCCGCCTTGTGCCTGACGAATAAAAAACTCCCGCCGTCGTTATATTTCACGCGTCCGAACCGCAACATCCGGTTCGAAGATTCGCCGCTGTTCGTCAATGACCGGCTGCGCGACTGGGAGGCGGACGGATCGCCGCGGCGCTGCGGCGTCAGCTCGTTCGGCTTTAGCGGAACGAACTGCCACGTGGTGCTGGAAGAGGCGCCGGCCGCGCCGGATTCGGCTGCGGAGACGGCCTCGGACGCACCGGCGCTTATGGTGTTATCCGCGCGCGAGCGGCAGGCGCTGACGGACTATATCCGGCAAGTCCGGAATTGGCTCGTTTCCCGGCCGGACATACCGCTTGCCGATCTTTGCTTTGCGGCCAATGCGGGGAGAGACGCTTACGAGTACCGCTTCGCGCTCGCCGCGGGCGGCAGGGCGGAGATGATCCGGATCATGGACGGCATTGCCGACGGCGCGAAGCCGCTGGAAACCGGCGCGGCCGACTATGCGTACGGCGACGGCGCAAACGGCTGGAGGGAGCCCGTCCCTCCGTCTCATGTCCGCGCGTTGACCGAGGAATGGACGCGCTCGGGCCGAACGGCGCTGCAAGTGCTCCGGCAGCTCGCCGCCGCCTTTGCCAGCGGCTCCGCGATACCGTGGAGCCGCTTCTATGAAGGGGAAACGAGGCGGCGGACGCCGTTTCCGACGTACCCGTTCCGCGCGTTTTCGTGCTGGATGGACATACCGGAGAGCTATTCCGATTCAGCCCGCCCCGCACAGAGCAAAGAGGCGGCAACCCATGCGGCGATCCATGCGGGGAGCCGCGAAGAGCTGGAGCGTCTGCTAACCGGCATTTGGAAAGAAGTGTTCAGCCTGGAGCAAATTTCTGTAACGGACGATTTTTATGAGCTTGGCGGCCATTCCATCGTTGCAGTCCATATGGAAGCTAAAATGAATGAAATCGGCATCATGGCCGATATGAACGTTTTTCAACAGTATCCGACTATCCAACTATTAGCTGCTCATTTGTCTGATGGCTATGCCGGCAGCATTCGACCGAAGGAGTGATAGATAACTATGCCGGCCATCCTCGTGAACGAGTTGTCCAAGGAATATACATATTATGAAAAAGAGACGGGCTTGCGCCATTCGTTGAAAAATTTATTGTCCCGCAAAAAGCTGATCCGCAAGTCGGTCCGCGGCATTTCATTTGAAGTCGGGGAAGGGGAGGTCGTCGGCCTCCTCGGACCGAACGGAGCGGGCAAAACGACGACGCTCAAAATGCTCTCCGGCATCCTTCACCCGACTTCAGGAACGGCGTCGGTGCTGGGATATACGCCATGGGAGCGGAAAAAAGCGTATAAAATGCAGTTTTCGATCGTCATGGGCCAAAAAAGCCAGCTGTGGTGGGATTTGCCGGCCAGCGAATCGCTGCTGCTGAATAAAAAGATTTATGAACTGAGCGACAAAACGTTTCAAAGCTCGCTCGATGAGCTGTCGGAACTGCTTGACGTGAAGGATTTGCTGAACGTCCAGGTGCGCAGGCTGTCGCTCGGCGAAAGGATGAAGATCGAGCTGATCGCATCGCTCATTCACCGGCCCAGAATCATGTTTCTCGATGAGCCGACCATCGGCCTCGATTTGATTTCGCAAAAAAATATTCGCGCTTTCATCAAATATTACAGCCAGCAAACGAAGACGACGATTTTGCTAACGAGCCACTACATGAACGATATCGAGGATTTGTGCAAACGGTCGATTATTATTAATCACGGCGCTATCGCGTACGACGGGGAGCTGGGTAAAATAAACCGGCTGATCGGGGAACGCAAGCGGATTCGCCTGCAATTCGCGGAACCGGTTTACGCGCATTCGCTGAGCCGTTACGGCGAGGTGATCGAGGCGGAAGATTATCATGTCGTTCTGGAAGTAGCCAAGGACGAGATGAGGACGATAACGAAAACGATATTGGATCTGCTGCCTGTCGTCGATTTCACGATCGAGGATTTATCGATCGAAGACGGGCTGGCCGAAATTTACAAGAAGGATCGTGATAGCCTTGAAATCAGCGGGCAAGTACACTAAAAGCTTTGCTCTCGGCGTTCAAAACGCGATGGAATACCGCACCGATTTTTGGCTCAGTCTTGTCAGCGGCGTCTTTCCGCTCATGATCCAGCTATTCATGTGGAACGCGATTTTCACCGGTTCTTCGTCCGGGACGGTGTACGGTTATACGTATGACCAGATGATCGGCTATACGATTATGGCTGTAGCGGTCGGTAAGTTCGTATCGGCGGGGTTCGAATACGAAATCGCGAACGATATCAAAAGCGGCGGACTGAACAAATTCATCGTTCAGCCGATCAGCTACTTCTGGTACCGCATTTTTTGCTTTTACGGCAGCAAAACGGTTCAGCTTGCCGCTTTCGCCCTCATTGTCGCCGTTTTGCTGCTCGGCTTTGCCATGTTCGGGAATTTGCCGTTTAGCGGAGGCAAGCTCGCGCTGTTCGTGCCGTCCATATTGATGGCGGTTGTGCTCAACGGCATGATTTTTTATTTGCTCAGCCTTCTTGCCTTTTGGATGACTGAGGTTTGGGCCGTATTTATCGGCTTCCAGCTGATGTCGAATATTTTGAGCGGAGGCGTGTTTCCGCTAGATGTGTTCGGCGCAACCGCGGGCCGCATCTTTGCATGGCTGCCGTTTCAGTATACGATCTATTTTCCGATCAACATTTGGAACGGAAAGCTGGGGACGGCCGAAATCGCGGCGGGTCTCGCGGTGCAGGCGGCCTGGGCGGTCGCTGCGACGCTTTTGGCGAACGGCATTTGGCGCTTCGGCTTAAAAAAATATGTGGCGATCGGAGGTTAGCGATCATGACGTTCATTCGCGAAGCCGGCAAATACTTGCAGATCTACGGGCTATTTATTAAAAATTGCCTGATCGCTCAAATGGAGTACCGCCTCAATTTCGTCATCGGCATCGCTCAGGAATGCGCTTTTACGCTTGCGAAGCTGCTTTATGTGCTCCTGGTCTATCAGGTCGGGGTTAACATCAACGGGTTATCGCCCGATCAGGTGATGCTGTTTATTGGAACCTACATGATTATGACGGGCATTTATGTCATGTTTTTCATGGAAAATTTTTATCAGTTATCGGAGCATGTGCGAAGCGGCACGCTGGACATGTATTTGACCAAGCCCGTTTCCTTGCAGTTCATGGCGACGCTGCGGCGGATTAATTTCTCGTTCCCGATTCCGAACTTTGCGGCGGGCATTACGATGGTCGTCGTCGCCTGGCGCCGGCTTGAATTGGACGCGAGCGCGGCGATCATCGCCAAGTATGCGCTGTTTATCGCATGCGGGACGATTTTGATGTACGCGTTGTTTTTGCTGCCGCAGCTGCTCGCTTTTTTTATTATCAAAACGCAATCGGTGATCGAAATTTCCGATAAGCTGTGGGACTTCAACAATATGCCGATGGGCATTTACAGCAAATGGATTCAGCGGATCGGCACTTTTGTGCTCCCGATTTTCGTGATTACGAATTTTCCGGCCATGGCCGCGCTGCAAAAAATGGACGCCGGCGGCGCAGTCTGGGCCGTACTCGTTCCGTTTTTGGTTTTCATATTGACGCGGACGGTATGGAAATTTTGCTTGAGGCATTACAGCAGCGCGAGCAGCTAAAGCTTTTGACGGAACGATGTGCGAATTTTAGAGCCGGGGAGAAGCGGGGGGTATTAAGGACCGTTTCTTCGCGGCTTTTTGTTCGATAGGGGAAAATTAAAGACTATATTCCAAAATGACAAAAACATATAAATGTTATGGGGATTGAATGAATTGATAGGAGCTGAATTGCACTTATTTCATCTCTCTATTTGCGGTTTTAATAGAGTCTCCGAAAAAGATAATTCCAAAATGGAATAAAGTAAGCTATAATGAGAAAGGAGAGAATAAAAGACTAGGAGGACATTCATGATGAATGCGGCTCTGATCAAACAGCTTGGGCACATTTTCTGGACTTTTCTCAAAATTGGGCCTGCCACATTCGGCGGGGGTTATGCGATGATTCCGGTTATCGAGAGGGAAGTGGTGGGCAAACGGCAGTGGGTTTCCGAGAGCGAGATGTCCGACGTGCTGTCAATCGCGGGTTCCGCTCCGGGAGGCATCGGCGTCAACGCTTCGGCTTTTATCGGCTACAGGCTTGCCGGAATTCCGGGGGCGATAGCGGCGGTAACGGGCATAACCCTGCCTACTTTTCTTATCGCGTTCGCGCTTAGCCTCGTTTATGCGCAGATCGAGCATAACCCCAAAATTGCGGCGGCTTTGGAAGGAATCCATTTCGCCATTGTCGGCTTAATCGTCGTCGCCGCTTTTAAATTGGGAAAATCCGCCGTGTTCGACAAAACGACGTTTGCCGCCATGATCTGCACTGTCGTGCTGTTTCTGACGACTTCGATTCATCCCTTATTCGTGATCGGATTCGGTTTATTCATCGGCATCATTTTTGTTAAAACGAAGGAAAAATTGGGGCTAGAGGTAAGACTGCAAAAAGAAGAACCGCTCGATTCCCCGTCAAGATTTACATATGCCGATTATTTTATCGCCGAAGGGATTTAAGGAGCGGATGTCTGTATGCTATGGAGTTTGTTTATAACTTTTTTTAAAATCGGTTTTATGTCGTTCGGCGGCGGCTATGCGATGATTCCGGTCATTCAACTGGAAGTTTCGTCACACCATTGGCTGAGCGAAAAGGAGTTTGCCGATGCCGTGGCATTAGCCGGAATGGCGCCGGGCCCTATCGCAACGAACACAGCAACGCTGATCGGCTACAAAACGGCCGGCATAGCGGGCGCGATCATTTCTACGGCAGGAATCGTGCTTCCTTCCCTTATTTTGATGATTCTCATCACCGCCTTTTTTTATAAAATTCATCGCAACAAATGGGTCAGGTCTTCATTTTACGGCTTGCGTCCGATCATTACGGGCTTGATTGTTTTTGCCGCCATTCATTTTGGCTTTTCCGGGCTGAATTCGGGTCTCGTAACATGGAAAACTTTTTTTGGCGTTCTGATTGCGGGCGGTGTTATTATAGGAGTCATGAAATATAAAATGCACCCGATTGCGGTTATTTTACTGTCCGGGCTGCTGGGAATCGCATTCTTTCAATGACCTTTAGGAAAGTGAGAGGTTTCTTATGACGGATTCAATCAATAAGCCATCCTGCTGCTCCGCTTCCAGAAGCGAGGCCGCCATTTCGTTCGTCCCGTTCGGCAATTCCAAAGCGGCGGAAGACAATCAGACTGCCGGAGCTGCCGACGCATCGCTTCCGGCCAAACAGGATATGATTTATTTGCCGGGCGGGGAGTTTTTGATGGGGACCGATGACCGGGAAGGATTTCCGTCCGATGGCGAAGGACCTGTCCGCGCAGTGACGGTGGGGTCTTTTTATATCGATCCTTGCACGGTGACCAATCAGGAATTTAAGCGCTTTACGGATGCTACGGGGTATGTGACGGAGGCGGAAAAGTTCGGCTGGTCGTTTGTTTTTCATCTATTTGTTTCCGAAGAAACGGCGAAGAAGGTCGTCAATTCCGTTCCGCAGACGCCCTGGTGGCTGCCGGTTGACGGCGCTTACTGGTTCCGCCCGGAAGGGCCGGATTCGGGCATCGAAGAACGGATGGACCACCCGGTCACTCACGTTTCCTGGAACGACGCCCAGGCTTACTGCCGGTGGGCGGGCAAACGCTTGCCGACGGAAGCGGAGTGGGAGTATGCCGCCAGGGGCGGGCTGGTTCAAAAACGATACCCTTGGGGCGATGAGCTCAAACCGAACGGCAAACATATGTGCAATATTTGGCAGGGCAAATTTCCCGTGAAAAACAATGCAAGCGACGGATATGCAGGAACCGCGCCGGTTCGCACCTATGAGCCTAACGGCTTCGGGTTGTATCAAGTATCCGGAAACGTATGGGAATGGTGTTCCGATTGGTTCAGTCCTGCCTACCATTTGAACGGGCCACGGGTCAATCCGGCCGGTCCTTCCCGGGGACAAAGCCGGGTGATGCGGGGAGGCTCCTATTTGTGCCATAAATCGTATTGCAACCGCTACCGGTTGGCTGCCCGCAGCCAAAATACGCCGGACAGCTCGACAGGCAATATGGGGTTCCGCTGTGCGGCCGACGCTTAAGGGACGATTGATGGAACGCAGGCATCCCGGCGAGTTTCCGCAAGAAAGCAAGAGAAGGGGGAAATCACTGCTATGAAAGCAATCGTTATTTTGCTCGATACTTTGAATCGCCATATGCTGGACATCTATAACCGGCAACGTTGGGTCAAGACTCCGAACATCGCCAGGCTGTCGGAGAAGTGCGCAGTATTCGACAATCACTGGTCCGGATCGCTGCCCTGCATGCCGGCACGCAGAGACATGATGACGGGCAGGCTCGCTTTTTTGGAAAAAGGCTGGGGAGGAATCGAACCGTTTGACGTAACATTGCCGGAAACGCTGCGGAGCAAGGGCGTATTCTCGCACATGGTAACGGATCACTATCACTATTTTAAAACCGGAGGGGAAAACTACTGCCAGGCTTTCGACAGTTGGGATTTCCATCGCGGTCAGGAAGCCGACCCGTGGATTTCCCGAATAAAGTCTCCTCGGCCGCCTGCGGAGTATTACGGCAGATGGGATGCGCAGTATGAAAAAAATCGCGCCGCCTTCAAGCGGGAAGAAGACTTTCCCGGACCGCGGACGGTGCAAGCCGCCTGTGACTGGCTTGAGGACAACGGCGATGAGGACCGGTTCTTTTTGATGGTGGAGGCCTTCGACCCGCACGAGCCGTTCGATTGTCCGCAGCATTATTTGGACATGTATGCCGATGACTATGACGGGCCGCGGTTCGACTGGCCGAAGTATGCGCAGGCGGAGGAGCCGCCCGAAGCTATGGAACATTTGCGCAAGCGGTATGCCGCTAACTTGACGATGATCGACCATTGGCTCGGCAAGCTGCTGGATGTGATGGACCGGAAAAGCTTATGGGACGATACGCTGGTCATCCTGACGACAGATCACGGCTTTTTGCTCGGCGAGCACAATTGGACCGGAAAAAATATTATGCATGTGTACAACGAAATCGCCCACCTTCCCTTGATGATTCATCTGCCCGGTGGCGCTGCGAAGGAGACCCGCATTTCGGCTCTTACGCAAAATATCGATTTGATGCCGACCTTGCTCGATTATTTCGGCGTGGAGATCCCGTCTACAGTCAGAGGGCATTCCCTGCTCGGGCTTATTCGGGGGACGGAGCGGCGAATTCGCGACTTTGCCTTGTATGGAATGTTTGGCATGACCGTAAATATTACGGATGGAGCATACACCTATATGCGCGCGCCGGTTCGAAGCGATAACCACCCTTGTTACACGTATACCGCCATGCCGACCGCATTTCGGAAATTTCTGGGCTCGCACAATCCCGCAAGCATTCGGACCGGCGCCTTTTTGCCCTATACGGATTATCCGGTTTACCGCATTCCGTTCAGCGAGGAAGGAGTGCCGTTTCAGATGGCCCGGCATGGGCAGGAATCTTTGTTGTTTCATATTGAATCGGATTATGAACAATTGGACCCCATACAGGATGAGGAGCTTAAAAAGCGGTATTCGGAGCATCTGGTAAAAGCTATGGAAGACGTGCAATCGCCTGAAGAGCAGTATTTGAGATTGGGATTAAAAGACAAGTAACGGCCCATTATGATGGCGTTTTCATTGGTCAGTCTGGTTCGGATTCACGGAAAAGCGGATATATATCGTTGTTTGGAGTGATTTCATGAAAATTGTGGTTGCGCCGGATTCTTATAAAGGTTGTTTGAGCGCTATCGAAGTCGCTGCCTGTATGAAGGAAGGCATCTTGGAAGCGATGCCTGACGCCGAGGTGTTCACCGTCCCGATCGCCGACGGCGGGGAAGGAACGGTGCGCGCTCTCGTCAACGCGTCGGGCGGTTCCCTGCACCAAACGGAAGTGGCCGGACCGCTGGGAGACCCGGTGATGGCGGAGTTCGGCATTTTGGGCGACGGGCAGACGGCTGTCATCGAAATGGCGTCGGCATCGGGGCTGACGCTTGTGCCCAAGCACCGCTTGAACCCGCTGGCCGCGACGACGTACGGCACCGGACAGCTGATCCAAGCCGCACTCGACAAGCAGTGCCGCAAAATGATTATCGCCATCGGCGGCAGCGCGACGAATGACGGGGGCGCCGGCATGGCTCAAGCTCTCGGCGTCCGCTTCCTCGACGCCCAAGATCGCGAGATTTCGCCCGGCGGCGGTGAGTTGAGCAGCATCCAGCGCATCGACGTTTCCGGCATCGATCCGCGCACTCGGGACTGCGAATTCATTGTCGCCAGCGATGTGACCAATCCGTTGTGCGGCCCGCAGGGGGCTTCGGCCGTCTTCGCGCCGCAGAAGGGGGCGACCCCGGAGATGGTTCGAACGCTGGATCAGGGCTTATCGCATCTGGGCTCCTTGATTCTGGAACAGCTCGGCAAAGACGTCGCGGATGTGCCGGGCGCGGGCGCAGCGGGTGGCATGGGCGCCGGTTTGATGGCGTTCCTGTCCGCGAGAATGGCCCGCGGAATCGACATCGTGCTGGAAGCGATCGGGTTTGAGAAATGGGTGGAGCGGGCCGATCTTGTCATCACGGGCGAAGGACGCACCGACGGGCAGACCGCGTACGGAAAAACGGCTGCCGGAGTGGCGAAAGCGGCCAAAAAATACAATAAGCCGGTCATCTGCGTATCCGGGGGCGTCACTGGGGACGTCAAGCCGCTCTACGATCTCGGACTGGACGTCATTATCGGCACGGCGCAAAATCCGATGCCGCTTGAAGAAGCGATGCGCGAGGCGCCCGCTCTGATCAGGCATGCGGTCGCCTCCGTAATGAAGACTTTGGCGATTCCGGCGAAGTATTGGTAAATCGTCCAAGAAGCCGGCCGCTGCACCCGGTGCCCGGCAAATCGCCGCCCTCCGGCATTGACGGAGTCATAACCACCGGCTTAGCCGGGCATCAATGCTGCGGTTCTTTAATCTCTTTTTCCAGCGAATTTTTACCGGATCATTATAATTGCTTTCTTGACTTAAGTTAATGACCAGTCGTAAACCTCCTCATATAATGAAAATCGACAATTCTATATAGGGGGTTATTTTATGGCTAACTCGGTCAAAGAACTATCGTATCAGCGGAAATCCGCTTTAACTGCCGGCATTTCACTTGTCATCATGGCGCTTGCCTCTTTTTTTTCCTATGGGTTTGTTCATGGAAGCCTTGTGGTACAAGGCAATCCGGCGGCTACATGTAACAACATCGTGTCATCCAATAACCTTTTCAAAGCAGAAATTCTGGGTTGGGTCATCATTATGATTGCTGACATTGTGGTCGCCTGGGCTTTCCATGTGTTTCTACAGCCATTTAATAAAAGCCTTTCATTGCTCGGAGCATGGCTCCGTCTTATTTATGCGGCTATATTGGGAATGGCCATACTGAACTTGATATTTGTGCTGCTTCTCTCAAGACATATAAGCTATTTGTCCTCATTTAATATCGAACAACTTCAAGCGCTTATGATGCTATTTCTCGATGCATTTGTATCTATTTGGTCGATTGGTTTGATCGTTTTCGGCTGGCATTTAATGATTGTGGGCTATCTGGCTTTCAAATCAGGCATCATTCCTAAAGTGATCGGCATTTTATTAGTTCTTGCTTCAATAGGCTATATTGTCGTTCACCTAAGCAAAACGTTTCTAGCACAATATGATGGGTTAATTTCAACGCTTAATCTTGTATTTAGCGTGCCAATGGTTGCAGGAGAACTGGGCTTTGGGATATGGCTGCTGTTCAGAGGAGGAAAACTTCCCAAAAGCGCATAATAATTCCCCTAAAAATCGCTTGTATGAATTCGCTTCTTGATTCTACTTAATGATTCCGGGGTAATACCGAGATAACTTGCCAATTGATGTTGGGGTACGCGATCGACTAGATGAGGCCTTTTTCGCAATAGCGCTTTGTAACGTTCTTCAGGTGTAGATGCGATAAATGAAGCCAATTCATTTTGTACCTCACCCAGGTTTTCCTCTACCATCTTGCGTGTCATCGTTTCCAATTGCGAGTATTTGTTAAACATGGCATTTTCGGCATCAAGATCGCCAACAACCAATACACAGTCTTCCAGACAAGTTAATGAGTACGGGGATGACTTATCTTGTTTATGATGATTGAAAATCGACACCGCTTGCTCTTCTGTGTAAAAATTGGATGTGACCTCTTTTCCCGTTTCATCTATCGAGTACTGCCTTATACATCCTTTCAATACAAAATAACATTGAGTGGGAACATCTCCTTGTCTAAGGAGCATTGTTCCTTTTTTGTATTCTTGGACTCGTATCTCATCAACGATCATCTGTTGTTCTTCTTCGTTCAGGGTTGTAAATCTGGCTAAATACTTCAAAAGTATGCTTTTCATTTTGCTTTCCTTTCGGCTCTTAATGAAACGGTTCGGTTAAATCATGTTATGTAGTTTCAACTTACCATACTATAGTATGTATGTTAAAGATCATAAAATTCTTTCCCGCTCAAATTGCTGAAGAAGTTTGTCTGATTAATCGCACAAATCCCCTAAAAAATCAGCTTTTTTTCCACATATCGGCACAATTTTTGCTGTTTCAGCAGGTATTTTGCGTTATAATGTTAAAAACATAGTAAAATTTACCCACCCCATAGTTTTAAGCAGAGGCCTATTAATTCTAAAGGAGCACATGCGCTTGACACTTTCAAAATGATCTTTGAAAGTTTTGGACATATATTTACTTTAGATGAAAGAAGGTTTTGTGAATGAAAACATTTTTTCAGCGCATTATCATTATGACAATGTCGATTACGCTGATGTTCGCGTCGTCATTGCCGGTTTTTGCCGATGAGCAGACCAAAAAGACGGAACAAAACATGGACATCGGGATTTTAATTAACGGCAGTATGCTGGTTCCCCTTCGCGATATTACGGATGCTTTGAATGCCAAGTTGACTTGGAACGGAGAGCAGCAGTCCATTACTCTGAACAGAGCGGGGTCTTCCGTGTTTATGAAAATCAACGATCCTGTTGTCCAAGTCAACGGCCAACCAAAAACCTTGGAAGTTTCGCCGCGAATAGAGGATGATCGAACTTTTGTGCCCTTGCGTTTAATCAGCGAGGCATTTGGCGCTAAAGTGGATTGGAACGGGGAAAAGCAGTACGCGACCGTTCAAACCGCCGATAAGACGCTGAACATTATGGGGTATCCTTATTTCGAATGGGAAGGCAATCATTTTGTTTATTCAGGTGACCTGGTGAATGGACTTCCACAGGGGCAGGGTACTGCCGTAAAAGGCACGTCCATCTACAACGATGTATGGTATGAGGGGCCTTGGAACCAAGGAAAGCCAGTAAATTTGCTTTCGGACGAATATAAAATCTATGTCAATGGAAACTATCTAAAATCCGACTATCCCCCGATCGTTCGCAACGATGTCATTTACATACCGCTGTGGGCGCTTCTCGGCAACTTGAAAATGTCCGCCAAACCAATTGGCGACGTTCTGCGAATCAATCACCCGAACCGGATTGTGTTGATAGGCTCCAACAGCAATCTGATAACCTATTTCGGAAGCGGTATGGAGTTGCATGAAGGCCGCATGGACTATCCGATTATTTCAGAGGAGTCCGTGCTTTATGTGCCGATTCCATTTTTGTCCGAGTATTTGGACATCCAAGTTGCATGGGGAAAAGGTCATCGGATCGATCTTACAGCCGGAGACCTTACCAAGAATGCATCTTGGGGAGTTGACGGCAAAATCAACACGGCAGCCGAGAAGTTGCAGACTGAAATTGCCGCAGAGAACTTATGGAAGAAATACGCCGACTCGCTATGGAGCAGCAGCACCCTGTCCTATCCCGGCGAAGAGAAATTCAATCAATATGAAAAATTATCTCTTATCAGCTACAGCGGATTAACCGCAACTTTAAGCAACGGAAGTAAAACGATCAAATTTAGTTTTTCTTCACTAGACGCCCTAACCTCGGGCTTTTACATCGAAGACCCTTTGGCCAAATTTGACTGGTCCAGCGATATAAAAGACGTGATCAGGCGGAAAAAGGTGCGCATCGGCATGACGCAGGAGCAAGTTCTTATGTCCTGGGGAAAACCGGACAACGTCAATGTATACGGAAAAATGGAACAATGGGTTTACCGTTACGGCACAAGTTTCGGCGCTCAGTATTTATATTTTACCGACAACGTGCTCGATTCCATTCAAAGCTAATTGAGAAAAAAACAAGAACCTGCCTGTCAAGGCAGGTTTATTTGCATTTGCCGGAATCGGCCGCATTCGAATCTTATGCACAACATTTTGCGCTGTGTGGTATGATGTGAATATCGAAAAATATATAATAATAAATAGATCAGGGGGGACAATCGTGCTTAAAAGTAAGCGCTTCCGAAATAATTGGATTTTGATTTTGATCATTTCCAGTATTCCCGGACTTATTATCGGTGGCCTGATTTATTGGCTGGCAGGTGACCGCCTTGATAACGAACTGCTTCAGATGCACAATAAACAGATTCAGCAAAGAGCCGCCAACATCAGCGAGCAGTTCGCCCATGTGGAAACTTCGGTCGTACATTGGGCCTTCGACCCCAATTTCAACTACTCGCTGTCCAATATAAGCTTGTCGCGCGATTTTGAAATTGCCCGCGATATTACGAAAGCGCTGTCGATTATGCATGGCTCCAACACGCTGGCCAAACAAACGGAGCTTTACTTGGAAGGACCGTCTCCCGTGCGGTTTAATCCGGAATACGAGGCGTTGACGGATGCTGCGCAGATCGCCAAGTACAGGCAGCTGCTTGCGAATAGCGACAAAGTGTTCTGGTTGCGGCAGCCGCAGTCGGAGCCGGCGAATGAAGATTTATTTACGCTGGCGATCAAAATTCCCGAAACTGCGCCGAGTCCGTACGGGATCATGCTGGCCCGCCTCGATAGCTCGAAGATCGCCGCCATGCTCCAGACGTTGACCCCTTATGACGAGGGAAGCACGTTTCTGCTGCAAGAAAATGGCGAGCAGATGTTTTCCATTGCGGGAAAAGAGCCGTCGGCGCAGCTTGATGAAGCGCTGAGACAGCAAATTGTCGCCGGCAAGGCGAAATCCGGCTCCTTCCTGTTCGACTGGAACCACACGACGTATACCGTCTCTTTCGGCACGATGTCGCGCATCAACACCGAATGGACGTACGTCTCCGCCTCGCCGATCAGCGCCATTACCAAACCGGTCGTCTTCATATCCCAGCTCATTTTGACTTTAAGCGTCGCGATGCTGCTGCTGGCATCCGTGTTATCCTGGCTCGCTTCGAAACGGATCTATTCTCCGATCGCGCAGCTAGTCAGCCTGCTGACGGGGACGACGGCTCCGTCCGTGCTGGGAAAAGAACACAATGACGATTTCAAGCTCATTGAGAAAGAATGGCTGCATTTGACCCGGGAAAGCAGGACGCTGCAAACGAAGCTGGAGCAGCAGCTTCCGCATCTTAAGGAAGGCTTCCTGCTGCAGCTCGTTCAAGGGTACCTTTATTCGTATTCCGAACAGGCGCTTTTGGAAAGAATGCGTAATTTCGGCTGGACGGTAGACCGCCGGCAATATGCCGTATTGTACATCCATTTGAGCGGATTCAAAAATTTGGAAGGTCGCTTTTCGCCGGGGGATGAAGGGCTGATCACCTTCGCTGCCGCCAACATTACGATGGAGCTTGCCTCGAACCGTTTCGAGCAAGCGGAAGTCATCAACTTTCACGATTTATCCGTCGGTCTTATTATTTTCGTTCCGGAAGAAGCGGAGCAGCGGGAAACGGTCAGAACGTTCGGCCAGGAGCTGATGCAGGCGATTCATAATGTGCTCCAAATGTACGTGTCGATCGCGCTCGGAAGCCCGGCTTTATCAATCGTTCATGTGCCTTCCCGGTTCGAGGAAGCGATGCAGGCTTCCGGCAGCCGCCGTTTTGAGAACCGGAATCTGCTGATCGATCTGGAATCGCCGGACGATAACGACCAGAAGCCGGACGAGATTCATTATCCGTTTGCGCTCGAAAGAGAAATTATTCATGCGCTTCGGACTGGTCAAGCCGCAGAAGCGAACCAGTTGATTCGGGCGTTTCTGGAGGAGTTGACCGAACGCGGCGCCAAAACGATCGATATCCGCCAAGGAGCGCTCCAATTGCTGGGCAGCATTTTACACGCCGTTCGGCTCGCGGGTTTGAATCCAAACCGTATTTTCAACTCGTCCAATTTGTACGAACAGCTGATGCAAACCGGAGATCCGCAAAAGATGCGCGCGTGGTTCAGTGACAAAGTTGTCAGCCCGTATATCATAGAACTGGAATCGCGTTCCGACGCCCAGGTGAAAAAGACGGTAGAAACGGCGATGATTTATTTGCAAAACAATTTCATGAAAGATATATCGCTGGACAGCTGCGCCGATTACGCCGGAACGAACACGGTCGCTTTAAGCAAAGCGTTCAAGCAGGTTACCGGCAAAAACTTCATCGACTACTTGACTGAACTGCGCATTGAAAAAGCGAAGGAGCTTTTGCGGGACACGGATATGAAAATCAACGACATCGCCGAAAAATCCGGGTATCAGCCGAGCTACTTTAACCGGATCTTCAAAAAGCAGCAGGGCGCTACGCCCAGCCAATATCGGGAATTTCACCGCAACGCGTGAAAACAATGCCGCAACCGCCGCCTGTAACGGCGGTTTTTTTGGTTTGGGGCCCGGCCGGGAGGCGGCTCGGCGGCCGGCGCAGCCGTTTGCGAAGCGGCCCGGCAGCTCGCGGATCGGCAAAGCCTGCAAAAGTGCAGGCTTTTTCGCCGGATGAAGGGGCTGAGCCCCGTTTTTTTCCGGCAAAGCTTGCGATTGTGCAGGAATTTCCGCTGAAAAGGGGATGAGCCCCGCTTTTTCGTGGCAAAGCCTGCACATTTGCAGGAATTTTTCGCTGCGGGCGTTTCAACAGGCAAAAAGATGTATTCTTGCAGGTTTTTCGCACGAGCGCAGCCCAGCCTTGGCTGCGCGTTGCGGAGCCGCATGGCACCAGCCGCCCCGCCGGCACAGCCGTTTGCGAAGCGGCCCGGCAGCTGCGGATCGGCAAAGCCTGCAAAAGTGCAGGCTTTTTCGCCGGATGAAGGGGCTGAGCCCCGCTTTTTCGCGGCAAAAGCCTGCCTTGCAGGAATTTCCGCTGAAAAGGGGCTGAGCCCCGTTTTTTCCCGGCAAAGCCTGCGATTGTGCAGGCTTTTCCTCAGACTAAGGGGCTGAACCCTTTCGGGCCAGCCCCTTTCTCTCCAAAGCTTATTTGCCGCTGCTGCTCAATCGCTTGTAAATTTCACTAAAAGGACGTCATAATTGCCGTTGGAGCTATTCGCCTGGTACGAGCCCGTAACTATATAACCGCCGTCATTGGTCGTTGCCACACGCTTGCCGATTTCGCCTGTATTGCCAAAATCATACGTATTCGACCATAACGCATTTCCCGAGTTGTTGATTTTCATCAGCACCAGATCTTCTTTCCCCACTTGCGGGGACGTTAGCCCGGTCACTACGTAATTGCCGTCCTTGGCCAATTTGACATCATTGGCAAAATCGCCACCCGTCGAATGGAACTGGTTCGTCCACAACTTGGCCCCCGAAGTGCCGACCTTGGTTACAAATATGTTATACCCCTGAGAACTGTTCGGTGTACCGTAGTTGTTGATGGTCCCTGCAGCCACATAGCCGCTGCTGCTTGCGGCAACCCCGTTTAGATAGGCATTCTTGTCAAGGGTGGACTCGAATACCGCTCCTCCTGAGCCGTTTACTTTGGCCATCAGCCCATACATCGCTTGTTCCGTCCCGCCTGGAATGGTTTGCAAGATGGTTTTATATCCGACTGCCACATAGCCGCCGTCCGGCGTTGTGCCTACGCCGTAAAAGCGATCCTCCAGATTATCCTGACCATATGTCCGGCTCCATTGAACATTGCCGCTGGCATCCACTTTAAGCATGTAAGCGTCGTTCGTATTTAGGCTGCCACTCTTGGCGCCGACAATGATGTAGCCGCCGTCATGCCCGATTTCCATCGCTTCAGCCTCTTCTTGGCCTGGGCCGCCATATACTTTGGCCCATTGTATCGCTCCATTGGCATCTGTCTTGGCCAAATAGATGTCTTTAGAACCGCTTGCATTGCTTGTCCCGGCGATGACATACCCGCCGTCGCTCGTCTGCCGAACCTCGACGCCCGTTTCTACCGCGGTTCCGCCCAGCGTATATGCCCACTGAAGCGTCAGGGAAGCGTCCGTCTTGGCAAATAGGATATCCTCGTTTCCGTTAACTGTGGTAGAGCCTGCGAACACATAGCCGCCATCGCTCGTCTGCACGACGGATTCGCCGAAATCGCGCTGCGAGAAGTTGAATGTAGTGGCGGCCTGGAGTTGAGGAGGAAGAAGGCTTGCTGCTTGCTGGAGTGCGGAAAGCGAATTCTTTCCATTAGTGTTTTGGTCGAGTAAATTAGTGACCTTGACCTCTACGTTTTTGACGATTTCCTGGCTCGCGGCTTTCGTAAGAACATCAGCTGCCGGAAGGCTGGATTCGTCGGCAAAAGCAACTTGGGAAGACAACAACAGCGCTGCAGCCAAAGAAGTAAGTACAGGAATTGATTTTTTCATAATTAACCTCCATTTTCCTTATTTAATTGTAATTCGATATCTTCAATATTTTAACATATTTTACTAGATTTAAAGATAGGAATAAACTCCTAAATGTTAACAATTTTTGACTTTTCTACTTTTTTTGGTTACAAACGTCCCCTGCACTCGTGCCCAACACTTTGTTCCCTCCCCTGCAAAAAAGTCTTAATTCCGAAAAAAAGATAAACCGCTGCCCGGGCGGGGTTTAAAAAAGTACAATTGCAGGAAATTCCGACCGTTCATAAGCTGGAATGGAGAACCGCGCATATGCAGTTCGGAAGGGGTTGTTGCTGGAAATGGAACAACAGATGAAGGGAATCCGCATCAATTGGCTGGAAGAAGCTCCTGCGACTGCTGCGGGCGTGACGTGGGGAGTACCTTGGCGCGCAGGCGAATTGGATCGCTCCCAAGCCGGTTCGTTCACGCTGACCGATGCGTCGGGCGGTTCGGTCGCCCTGCAAAGCTGGCCTACGGCTTATTGGCCGGACGGCAGTGTAAAGTGGACGGCGCATGCCGCTTCTTTCGATAAACCTGCGAGCGAAGGCTACACGCTGCAAGCAGCGGATGATCCTGACGCCGCAGCGAGTTCGGCAGCCGGTGTGAAAATCCGGCAGTCGGCCGACGAGCTGACGGTGGATACCGGCGTAATCCGATGTACCATGGCGAAGCGGGGCAAAGCGCTCATCCGGTCGCTGTACTACGGGGACCAACAGGTCGGCGCGGAAGGCTCGCTTGTCAGTATGCGTGAAGAGCGCCGCGAACTTCCCGGCGACGGACGCCTTTTAAAAGAACAATATTTGGACGGCGAAATCAATGCCCTCCATGTGGAGCACGAAGGGCATGCAAGGGTCGTCGTATTGGCGGAAGGGGTGTATGTGTCGAGGGACGGCGAGCGTTCCTGGCTTCCTTTCCGGCTGCGCCTTTATTTTTACGCCAATCACGCTTCGATACGGATCGTCCATACAGCTTTGTTTGACGTCGATCCGCAGGAAGATTACGTGAAAGGGCTCGGGATCTCGTTCGGCCTGCCGCTGACGGCTCCCCTGTATAACAGATACGTCCGGTTTGCGGGCGACACCGGCTTTTTCAGCGAATCGCCAAAGCATTTGTCGACCTGGCGAACGAAGGACGCCTATATGGATAAGTTTTGGCGCCAGCAAGCCGGCGAAGCGATTGAATTCGACGATGGGCGCGATGCGGCATTCCTGGCGCTGCTGGATGCTTCCGCCGCTTGGGACAGCTACAGGCTGACGCAGCTTTCCGCCGACTCTTACACGGTCGTCAAGCAGACAAGCGCGGCATGCAGCCCGGTGAAAGCCGTCAGCGGCCATCGTGCGCGCGGGCTCGCATATGCCGGGGACGCTCACGGCGGGCTTGCGGCAGGGCTGCGCAACTTTTGGCAGAAGCATCCTTCGTCTCTGGAAGTGACGGGGATGACGACGGACGAAGCCAGGCTGACGCTCTGGTTCTGGTCGCCGGACGGCGCGGCGATGGATATGCGCCATTACGATACGGCCGCCTATGTGGAGGCCGCTTATGAAGGAGCGGAAGAGCTGCGCAGCACGCCGCACGGCATCGCCAACACGAGCGAGCTCATGCTGTGGTGCTGCGAACGGACCCCCGATGCGGCTGACCTGGCGTCCATGACGCGGCACTTGCAAGCTCCGCCGCAGCTCGTCTGCGAGCCCGCGCGTTATCACGATACGCACGCGTTCGGGACATGGAGCCTGCCTGACCGCAGCACGCCGGCCAAAGCCTGGATCGAAGACCAACTGGACGCCTGGGTCGGCTTTTACAAACAAGAGGTCGAGCAGCGGCGCTGGTACGGTTTTTGGGATTACGGCGATTTCATGCACACCTATGATGCCGCGCGTCATAACTGGCGGTACGATGTAGGCGGTTTTGCCTGGCAAAATACCGAACTTGTGCCGAATATGTGGCTATGGCTATCGTTTTTGCGGTCCGGACGGGCGGATTTGTTCCGGATGGCGGAAGCGATGACGCGTCATACAAGCGAAGTGGACGTGTACCATTTTGGGGAATATGCCGGGCTGGGTTCCCGCCATAACGTCGTCCACTGGGGCTGCGGCTGCAAGGAAGCGCGCATCGCGATGGCGGGTCTGCACCGGTACTATTATTTCCTGACTGCGGATGAACGCGTCGGAGATATTTTGGCGGAAGTGGCCGACGCCGATTTTGCCGCCGTTCGCCTCGATCCGATGCGCGCCTATTTCCCGCCCGACGAGCACCCGGCCCATATCAGGAGCGGGCCGGACTGGGCGGCCTTCAGCTCGAATTGGATGTCGCAGTGGGAGCGCTTCGAGAACGTGAAGTACCGCGACAAAATCCTTCAAGGGATCAAGGATTTGAAAGCAGCGCCGTTCCGGCTCTTATCCGGCACGACCTTCGGGTACGATCCCGCGACCGGCGTTCTCACCCATATCGGCGACGGCAACTACGCCTATCATATGGCCGTCTCCTTCGGCGCGCCGCAAGTGTGGATGGAGCTTTCGCAGCTGCTCTCCGATCCCGAGTGGGATGACATGCTGGCCGAGTTCGGAGCGTTCTATTACCTTGAACCCGAGGAAAAGCTGGCCCGCACGAACGGGGCCATCCGTCCGGACCGGTTCAGCTGGCCGATGTTCGCCGCAGCTATGGCGGCGTATGCGGCCAACCGGCATAACAGCTCGGAGCTGGCTGCGGAGACGTGGCGCATCATGCTGGAAAACCGCCTGCCCGGGGGCAGCGAAGATGCCGCACACATCTGTCAGGTGCCGGTGCTGGAATATGTCCGTCCGATTCAAGAGCTGCCGCACATCACGACCAACGTCGTTTCGCAGTGGTCGCTCAACGCGATTATGTGCCTGGAACTGATCGGCGACGCTCTGCCGGCAGAGCTGAACGCTTGAATGTCGGGCATTACGTGCAGCCATACTTTTTTTCCGGGTTTGCACTTTTTTGAAAAAAGCTCGATATGCCGGGCAAAAAAAGTATGATTGCCGGAAATGTTCGATTCTTATAGTGTGTGAAGTACCAAACTGCGAAGGAGTGAGAACATGATGAAACAAACGGGCGCCGGACAGAGCTTGATATCCGAAAGAGCGGTAGGAACTTCCAAACGGGGCTCGCTGATGAGCAAAATCATCCGGGACAAATATTTGCTGCTGCTGCTGCTCCCAGGCTTGGCCTACTTTGTTATTTTCAAATACGTTCCGATGTGGGGAGTTCTGCTCGCCTTCAAAAATTACCAGCCTTACGCCGGTTTTTTTAACAGCGAGTGGGTCGGACTCGATAACTTCAAACAATTTTTTCAGGACCCGATATTTTTTACATTAATTCGCAACACGCTTTTGCTGGGTTTGTACGATTTGCTGTTTTTTTTCCCGGCTCCGATCCTGCTGGCGCTTTTGCTGAATGAAGTGCGCAAAGCTTTTTACAAGCGCTTTATCCAGTCGCTCATTTATATCCCGCATTTTATTTCGATGGTTATCGTAGCGAGCATTTCCTATTTGCTGCTGACGACGGAAGGCGGAGTTATTAATGAAGCGGTGCTGCGGCTTTTCGGACACAAAATCGATTTTCTAACGAGCGAAAGCTGGTTCAGACCGATGATTATTTCGCAAAGCATTTGGAAAGAAATGGGCTGGGGGACGATCATCTTCCTGGCGGCGCTTGCCGGCGTGGATCAAGAGCAGTACGAAGCGGCTTACGTCGACGGCGCGAGCCGGTTCCGTCAACTGTGGCACATTACGCTGCCGGCCATTCAGGGAACGATTATCGTCCTGCTCATTTTGCGCATGGGGCAATTTATGGACCGCGGATTCGAGCAGGTGCTGTTAATGATCAACCCGCTGAACCGTCCGGTCGCCGAAGTGTTCGATACTTACGTGTACACGGCCGGGATTATGCAGGGCGCTTTCAGCTACAGTGCGGCAGTAGGGCTGTTTAAAGCGATCATTTCCATCGTCCTCGTGTTCACAACGAATTACTTGGCCAAAAGGGCCGGCCATTCCGGCATATTTTGAGAAAGGAGGAGAACGATGAACTATCGGCACCAATCGCTGGGCGAAAAATGCTTCGATATTTTCAACCATGTGTTTCTGGCAGTCGTCGCCCTTGCCATGCTGCTTCCGGTTTTGTATATTGTCGCGGGATCGTTCGCCAGCGATCTTGAGATCGGGGCCAGATCCTTTTTCCTGATTCCGAAACACATTACGTTCGACGCTTACAAGTTTGTTTTTAAAGATAACGCATTGCCAAGGAGCTTATTGGTATCGTTATTTGTTACCGTCGGGGGAACGCTCGTTAATCTGTTTTTCACCTTTACGATGGCGTACGCTTTATCGCGGCGGCACATGGTCGGGCGAAACGCCGTGTTGAACATGATTATTTTCACGATGATGTTCAGCGGCGGGATTATTCCTACTTATTTGGTTGTAAAAAGCTTGGGACTGCTGAACTCGTACCTGGCCGTCATGCTGCCCGTCGCGATCAACGCTTTTAACCTGATCGTCGTCAAATCGTTTTTTCAGGAAATTCCTAACGAATTGATCGAATCGGCGCGCATTGACGGAAGCAACGATATCGGCGTGCTGTGGCGAATCGTTTTGCCGCTTTCCAAACCGGTTATCGCTACATTCGGGCTTTTCTACGCGGTCGCCCACTGGAACGATTTCTTCAATGCGCTGATCTATTTATCGGATGCCAAAATGTGGCCGATGCAGGTGCTGCTGCGGCAAATCGTACTGATGGCGACGGGGGCGCTGGAAATGGGAACCTACGACCCGACCTATGTCAAACCGCCGGACCAGTCGATTAAAATGGCGATCATCGTCGTGGGTACGCTGCCGATTTTACTCGTGTATCCGTTCATTCAAAAATATTTTGCCAAAGGCGTTTTAATCGGCGCGGTCAAAGGGTAAGCGAACGGGTTGTCGCAGCGCCGGTTGGAAAACGGGTGCATGCTTCATCATAAACCAGTAAACCGATCATCAAGGGGAGGAAAAGAACATGAGTTGGAAAAATACGAAAAAAACATGGTTTGTACTGACGAGCGCGCTCGTAACCGCAAGCGCTATCACGGGGTGCGGCTCCGACACTGCGAAGCCTAATGCGGCGGATGCGCCGAAGACGACGGCCGGAGGGGCGACCGCCAAGGAAGCGCCGTTCAAAATCAGTATCATGCTGAAAAGTTACAACAATGATATCGCAACCCCCGAAAGCAAAGTATGGAAAAAAATCGAAGAATATACGAATACAAAGCTGGACTTGCAGTTTACTCCCGATACGAGCTACAGCGATAAACTGAACATCGCCCTTGCTTCCGGAACTTTGCCTACGCTTGTGTTTGTGAACAATGCCAAAGTATCGGCTGTCGCCAATGCGATCAACGGAGGCGCTTTCTGGGAAATCGGCCCGTATCTGAAAGATTATCCGAATTTGAAGCAGGCGAATCCGACTGTGCTGAACAACACTTCGGTCAACGGCAAATATTACGGTCTTTACGTATCCCGGCCGATCGGACGGATGGGTATCAGCTACCGGAAGGATTGGCTTGACAATCTCGGCATGCAGGAACCGAAGACGATCGACGAATTTTACGCGATGCTCAAAGCGTTCACCAACAACGATCCGGATAAAAACGGCAAAAACGACACTTACGGGATGGTCGTGACCAAATACGGCGGACCGTGGGACATTATGCAAACCTGGTTCGGCGCTCCGAACAAATGGGGCGAAAAAGACGGCAAGCTGGTTCCCGCCCAGTTGACGCCGGAATATATGGAAGCGCTCAAATTTTTCAAAAAGCTGTATGACGAGAAGCTGATCAATCCGGATTTTGCGGTATACGATTCGGCCAAATGGAACGATCCGATCATTAACAGCCAGGCCGGCGTAGCGATTGACGTTACGGAGCGCTCCTATCAAATCGATGAGAAAATGAAGCAGATCAACCCCAAAGCCAGCATCGACATCATCGGCGCCGTAAGCGGTCCGAGCGGGCTGCACAATTTACCGACGGCTGGGCACAACGGGATGTTCCTCATTTCCAAATCCGCCGTAAAAACCGAGGCCGACCTCAAAAAGGTGCTTACGTTCCTGGACAAAACGAACGACAAAGAGATGCAGGCGTTGATCAACTACGGTATCGAAGGCGTTCATTACAAAGTGGAGGACGGCAAGCTGGTTACGCTTATTTTGCAAACCGACCCGATGACGCCGGATATTAACAACAAAGGCATCTCGCAAATTTTGTCTTCGATTCCGTACATGATACCGGACATGTTCAAACCGTCCACACCGCTTCGCCAGAAGTCGAACGACGTGCAAAAAGCGAATGAAAAAATTATCGTCACCAATCCCGCCGAACCGTTTACAACCGCCACCTACACGCAAAAGGGCACGCAGTTGGATCAGGCCGTCGAAGACGCGCGAACCAAATTTATCGTAGGCAAAATCGATGAGGCCGGCTTTAAAGCCGAAATGGAGTTGTGGAAAAAGAACGGCGGCGATGCGTATACAAAAGAAATAAACGATGCCTACGCCGCTTCCAAGGCAGGCAAATAGCATACAGCGAATGGAACAATTCCTCGCGGCGAAGGTCCGGTCATCCGTATGTGGCCGGACTTTCACCGTGCAAACCAAAGGAGCGCGATGGCAATGGCAGCGGTAAACACCGGAGGCACCAAAGGAACGGTTTGGCCGTCCGAACGGCGCAGTTTTACGGATTTGATCACGGGTGCAACCGTCACACAGCTGACGAATCACAATTCGCACAGCTACCATATTTATTTTACGAACAACGGCTTTTATGGCAACGGCAAGCTGATCTTCGGCTCGGACCGCGGGAATGCCGCCAATCTGTACAGCATGGATCTGCACAGCGGCGCCATGACTCAATTAACGGACTTGGAGCGCGGCCGCGAATCCCGGATTCAAGGCGCTTTTCTTCATCCTGACGGCCATGAAGCGTACTTTTACTATGACAATTCGATTCGCGCCATCGATCTGGAAACGTTGGAAGAGCGGATTCTTTTTACGATTCCCGCGAACTACAGATTCGGCAGCATGAGCTGCACCGCGGACGGGCGGTGGTTGTGCTTCGGGCTGAACGAGGATTTGACGGACCGGATCGCGCTGGATACGAAGAACGGTTACCTCGGCTTTGAAGCGTATTTCCGCGCGAAGCCGCACAGCATGATTATGGCGGTTTCACCCGCGGATGGGAAGGTGAACAGGCTTCATGAAGATAAGCTGTGGATCGGCCATATCAATACGTCGCCGACGCAAGCGAATTTGCTGACTTTTTGCCACGAAGGGCCCTGGGAGCAGATCGATCATCGGATTTGGGTACTGGATATCGCGACCGGGCGGTATTGGAAGGTGAAGGAAACGCTGCCGAATGAATATGTCGGGCATGAATATTGGCTGGCGGACGGTGTTCATATCGGTTACCACGGTTTTACCAATTCGCTTGACGATCATACCGGGAAAATTATCGGGGCCGTCAAGTACGACAACAGCGGCGCCGAGCAGTACAAGTTTCCTTTTCAAAATATGCATGTGCACTCCAACGATTTGTCCCTTGTCATCGGCGACGGCCAGCAGACGAACGCTTATCACGGCGACCAGTTCCAGGATACGCTGCAGGTGTGGCGAAACGACGGTTCCGGGTTCAAAGGCCCGCGCATTCTGTGCAAGCACAGGGGAAGCTTCCACACACAAAATCTTCACGTTCATCCGAGGCTAAGCCCGGACGGCAGGCAGGTGCTGTTTACAAGCGATATGTCGGGGTACGGCAATTTGTACATAGCCGATATTCCGGAGTTCGAATCCCTCCCCGAAATGCCGGTAAAGCCATGATGAGCGCGAAAACGAAAAGCGTGAAACAGAAAAGCGACAAACCGAACTTGCTGCTCATCTTCACCGACCAGCAGCGCTGGGATACGTTAGGGGCATACGGCAATACCGCGATACGAACGCCGAATTTGGACCGGCTGGCGAGCGAGGGGGCCGTATTCGAGCATGCGGTCACCCCTTGCCCCCTTTGCGCCCCGGCGCGGGCAAGCGTAATGACCGGATTCGCTGCGGGAAAGACGAACGTCTTCGATAACGAATCTGCTCCGGCTGTTGCCGACGATGAGTCGATCGCGGCTTATTTGGCCAAAGCCGGCTATTTCAGCCAGGCGATCGGGAAGATGCATTTTACGCCGGAAGGGCAGACGTACGGCATGGAACATCTCATTTTGTCGGAGGAGATGAGGGGGGTGCGCACCGTGGAGCGCGTGGAAGACGTTCGTTTCGACGACTACGACCGGTACTTGATCGAGCACGGCGCCTGGGGCTGGGAGAAGCCGCCGGAAATCGGCTATAACGAATTGAAGCCGCTTGTGAACGGGCTGCCCAAGGAGCTCCATATCACGCAGTGGTGCGGGGATCGGACGGTACATTGGCTGAAAAACGAAAGACCCGCGGACAAGCCGTTTTTTTTATGGACATCGTTCGTCAAGCCTCACGCTCCTTTCGATTGCCCGCAGCATTTGACCGGTCTGTACGACCCGGAGAATTTGCCGAAACCTTGGGTGTCGGACAATGACGGTACCTCCAAAAATCCGTACATCGAATCGCACCGCCAAGCGATGGAAGCCGATCTGTATTCGGAGCGGGCGCTGCTTAGAAACAGGGCGTATTATTACGCGAATATTACGTTCATCGACGAGCAGATCGGCAGAATCATGAGAACGCTGGATGAAGAGGGGCTGGCTGACAATACGCTCGTTCTGTTTACTTCGGACCATGGGGAACTGCTTGGCGACCATCGATTATGGTTCAAAAACTTCGGGTATGAGGGCAGCCTCCACATCCCGATGATCGCCCGGTGGCCCGGCGTGATCGCACCCGGCACCCGCTGCGCCGAGTTGACGACTCTGCTGGACATTTTTCCTACTTTCGTGAACCGGGCAAGCGGGCACCGCGAAGACGACGGCCGCCCCGGAGTGGATCTGTTGAAGCTGCTGGCGGAACCGGCTTCCGTTCGCCGGGATTTCGTCTGCTCCGAGTTTTACGTGCCGCCCAACTATATGCTTCATATCCGCAGTAAGGAATGGAAATATTTGTATTACCAAAACGGCGGTTACGAAGAGCTGTATCATCTCGCGAATGATCCGCACGAGCTTGTCGATTTGGCGGAGGATCCGCTTTTTGAGCATGTGAAAAGAGAGCATCGGGCAGCGGCGGTCCAGTGGATCCGCAGCTACGGCAATCCTGAAATCGCGCTCGATGAAACAGGCCGGGAGTTGAAGGCGATCCCTTATCAAGCGCAGGCCCCTTCATTGAATCCGCGGCCGTTCTCGCGTATGCCGTGGGATTCCAGAATCCCGCCCTCGCTGCTGCCGGAAGGGCGGAGGTCCTGGTTCTGGCAAGCGTTGGGCGGCGATTGGAGCGACGTTATAAGGTCTTTAGGCCCGAAGGATTCGTGAGGGGCCGGGGTTTCGATTTTGAGTGCAGGAGGTAGATGCTTTGTTCGAACAATATGAAATCGTGGAGACGCTGTATGAGAACCCGCTTGCTTCACCGGCGGATATTGCGGATTTTCGCCTGGAAGGAAGTGCGAATATATCTTTTCCCCAGGGCAGGATGCGGATGGAGAATGCCCTGGATGCCGGTGAAGGGCAGAGAGCCAATTTTGTGCTCTGGTGCCCGGAGACGTTTCCGGACGGCTTGTCGATCAGTTGGGATTTTTGGCCGGTCAAGGAGCCGGGGCTTTGCATTCTTTTTTTCAGCGCGGCAGGCCGCAGCGGCAAAGATATGTTCGACCCCGGGCTCGAGCGGCGGGTAGGCGTCTATGACCAGTACCACCACGGGGACATCAATGCTTATCACATCTCCTATTACCGCAGATTATGGGAGGAGGAGCGCTCTTTTCATACCTGTAACTTAAGAAAAAGTTACGGTTTTCATCTGGCCGCGCAAGGGGCCGATCCGCTGCCGCCCGTGCTCGACGCGAGAGGGCCGTATCGCATGCGCGTGCTCGTTCATGGCGGGGAGGTGCTGTTCGCCATCAACGATCTTTTGGTGCTTAAATGGAAGGATGACGGTACGACTTACGGCCCTATCCTCGGCCAAGGGCGGATCGGGTTTCGCCAAATGGCCCCGCTCATCGCCGAATACCGCAACCTGCAGGTGCATCGGGTGAGAGAAAAAGGTTCCAATTAGCGCGTTCGAACGGGTCGCAGGCTGCCGACGGATCGTATCGGGAGCCTGCCTTTTTGTTGCCAAGCGACCTTGTGCCCCGCTTCAGTTCAGCAACCCTTGAGGAAAGGAACGGGGTGGGGAGAAATCGTTTCAGTGGCGATTTTTCGCGAAATTTCGCATACTTTGGATAAAAATTGAAATTTATATTGATAGTCAACAAGAGTATGGGTTATTATGGATAGAGTTATGGATCGAATGTACTATTTTTTATAGATTCGTCTACCTATGAACCAAGTGAAAATGAAAAGGCAAACTTGCTCGAAAGACAAGGACGCAAAGCCACGGACCTACTTTTCCGGGATGCATGTCGCAAGACATCTCTGGAGAAACGGCCGCCGGGTTACCACAAGCGGTTGGTTTTTTGTTGTTGAAAGCAGCTCAGAAAGCGAGATGACATGCGAGATGCCGACCTTCTTTTACCAGAGATCACCAAGAATTATTTCCGAAAGGAGGCTTTGAAACGAAATTTTTAAGTTGATAATCGATATAGTTACGGTTCTGATCAGTTCCAATCGGACTTCAAAATCGGCATAAAGATAAGAGAGGAAGGGGGCTAATCCGTAGGTATTAGGTTAAAATTCAACAATGTAAGGCGCTATTATTTTGAATGCTGACTGTTTGCAATTTTTTGGTGATAATATCACTTGATTAGCTTAACCGTTTATTGAATTCTTATTTTATATTACTTGAGGTGAGTTATTTTTGAAAAAGATTACTTCATTATTACTAATATTAACAATATTATTCTCCATATTGTTCAAAGATGTTGATAATACCATTTATGCGGCGGATACTTCCAACACAATAAAAGTAACTTCAATAACTGCAAATTATGGTGATATGTATTTCAACCCTACATTTACCGTTACCGGAACTAATTTGCCTTCCTTGGAATACAAGACAAGCATGAGTTACGGTGGATATGGATATAGAAATTTCATGTTGGTAGAGAGTAATGATGCACGTAATCCGAGTGGAATACAGATTGGTTACAAGGATAATAATGTAGGAATAAACGTTATCTCTAGTTCCAGCACACAAATGGTATTTCAAATCAGTGCAACAACCCCATCACACTATACCAGTAATATAGATTTGTATTTAGCACCATCGGGAAGTACTGTTCAACAACATCCAAGTTTTTATGTAGGAAGCTTTAATTTGAGTACATTAGCTCCCAATACAATAAAAGTAACCTCAATAACTGCAAACTATGGTGACATGTATTTTAACCCCACGTTTACCATTACCGGAACTAACTTGCCCCCCTTGGAGTATATGACATATATGAGATTCGGTGGTGAAGGGTATAGAAATTTCATGTTGGTAGAGAGTAATGATCCACGTGATCCGAGTGGAAAACAGATTGGTTACAAAGATAGTAACGTAGGAATAACTGTAATCTCTAGTTCCAGCACACAATTAGTATTTCAAATCAGTTCAACTGACCCATCACATTATACCAGCAGTATAGATTTGTATTTAGCACCATCGGGAAGTACTGTTCAAAAACATCCGAGCTTTTATGTAGGAAGCTTTAATTTGAGCACATTATCTCCCAACACAATAAAAGTAACCTCAATAACTGCAAACTATGGTGACATGTATTTTAACCCCACGTTTACCATTACCGGAACTAACTTGCCCCCCTTGGAGTATATGACATATATGAGATTCGGTGGTGAAGGGTATAGAAATTTCATGTTGGTAGAGAGTAATGATCCACGTGATCCGAGTGGAAAACAGATTGGTTACAAAGATAGTAACGTAGGAATAACTGTAATCTCTAGTTCCAGCACACAATTGGTATTTCAAATCAGTTCAACTGATCCGTCACATTATACCAGCAGTATAGATTTGTATTTAGCACCGTCGGGAAGTACTGTTCAAAAACATCCGAGCTTTTATGTAGGAAGTTTTAATTTGGGTACATTAGCTCCCAACACAATAAAAGTGACTTCAATAACTGCAAATTATGGTGACATGTATTTTAATCCCACGTTTACAGTTACTGGAAATAATTTGCCTCCCTTAGAATATTGGGTAAGCATGAGATACGGTGGGTATGGATATAGAAATTTCATGTTGGTAGAGAGTAATGATCCACGTAATCCGAGTGGAAAACAGATTGGCTACAAGGATAATAATGTGGGAATCACTGTTATCTCTAGTTCCAGCACACAATTGGTATTTCAAATCAGTTCAACTGACCCGTCACATTATACCAGCAGTATAGACTTGTATTTGGCACCATCGGGAAGCACTGTTCAACAACACCCAAATTGTTATGTAGGAAGTTTTAATTTGGGTACTGGCAATTTCTCTAGAGTTCCAGAAATAAATCTCTCTGGAGGTAATGCAATTTCCAAGATACAAACTTTAGATTCCAGAATAATGGACGAACAAACATTTGAAGCTGACCCAGTAAACACGGCAACTGGAGCGCACGAGATTACAAGATCGTTGCTTACGGTAAATGGAGAACTTCCACTCAGCTTCAATACTCACTACAATTCCCTTTTACTTAATGTTGGCCCATTAGGAAAAGGTTGGAGCCATGACTTTGAAACATATTTGGAAAAGCAATCAAGCGGAAATATCATTGTTCATTGGAATGCAAACCGTCAGAATACTTTTGCGAGAAATAGTAGCGGACAATACACCAGCTCAGACTTGAGCGTCAATTATGATAATCTAGTTCAAAATAGCGATGGAAGCTATACTTTAACCCTCAGGGATCAAACCACATATCTGTTTAACCCTACCGGTCAAGTCACAAAATTATTGAATGGTCATGGACAAACTTATCAATTTAGTTATGATAATGCAGGCCGATTAATTACTGTGAATGAACCTGTTTCAGGACAAGCCCTTCAATTTTTTTATAATACAAATGGGTTAATGAATCGAATTAAAGATGTAGTGAATCGTGAAATATCTATTACCTACGATGCTAATCAAAACTTAACGTCCATCGTAGATGCAAATGGAAATCCTACAAATTATACGTATGATAGTAATGGGCGAGTATTGACTGTAACGGATTCAGATGGGATTGTTTCCTTCATAAATACTTATGATGATAGAGGCAGAGTAATCTCACAAAAAGATGCTTTGGCGAATCATCCAGCTACTCTATTCAACTATGATGAAACAAGTTTGCCTGGAAATATAATTACTACGATAACGGATCGTAATGGTCAGAAACATGCAGTAACCCATAATGGTTTTTATGAGCTAATACAGTTAACAGATGAAATGGGAAATATCAAAACATACTCATATGATCAAAATGGGAATCGTACGGGCGAAAGAGATTTTAATGGGGATTTTTCGAGGTATGTGTATGATTCCAAAGGTAATTTGATAAATTCGGTTGATGCAAATGGCAATCTAACTATCATGACGTATGACTCCAAAAACAATTTACTTTCTGTACAAAATGCTCAAGGGAACACAACCACATACACCTACGATAGTAACAATAACATTTTAAATGTGAAGGACTCGTTGGGCAATAGTACCACAAATGAGTATAATAGCGACGGTTTGTTGAAATCAGTAACAACACCTTTGAAAGCCAAGACATTGTATGAGTATGCACAAGGCAATCTTGTAAAAAAAACCGATCCTACTGGTGTAGTAACCAATTATCAATATGACAACATCGGCAGAATTGTTAAGAAAAAGAAAGGGGACATTTCTGATTCGTATACATATGATGCGGCTGGTCATATATTAACTCAGACAGACAGTTTAGGTAATACTTTTAAATATACCTACAATAGTCACGGTGATAAAGTTACTAAAACTGATCCCAAAGGGAGTTTAACCAAATACAACTACGATGCAAACGGTAATCTCCTGTCAGAGACTAATGCGTTAAATCAAAGTATTACCTATAAATATGACGGAGAAGATCGACTAGCTTCAGTGATAGATGCCAATGGTAATACAACTTATTTCCACCGAGATTCTAAAGGACGTTTAACCAGTGTAACTGATCCGAAGGGAAATTCTTTTGGTACGCAATATGATACAGTGGGTAATGTAATCGGAAAAACGGATGGAAATGGGGATACAATTGAAACTTATTCTTTTGATGCAGTAAATAATCCGATTTCTATTACTGATGCATTGGGCAACGTTACAACCCAAAAATATGATAGTTTGAATAGAGTGACTCAAGTTATTGATGCATTTGGTCGTTCGACAACGATGAAATATGATGTTGTTAATCGACTAATTTCAACTCGCGATACACTTGGTGGGAATAACCAGCAAAGTTATGATACCGATGGAAACCGTACAACTATTGGAGATGCAAACAATAATAATACCAGTTTTACTTATGATTCTGCAGGAAGAATAGTTTCAATCACGACATCATCTGGCTCGACGATAAAGTATAAATATGACACTCAAGGACAACTTGTAAGTATAGTTAATGGTCGCGGCCAAGAAACCACATATCAATATGATGCTGCTGGAAGACAGATCAGTTTTACAAATCCGGAAGGTACTGTTACACAAACATATGATGCAAATGGTAACCCACTAATTACTACAGATGGTAATGGAACTATTAGCAGACAGTATGACTCATTGAATCATTTGACAAGCTACAAAGATGTATTTGGCAATACAATTCAATATAGTTATGATGCTAATGGAAATTTAAAAACGTTAACTTATCCTGATGGTAAAGTGGTCACCTATGAGTACGATTCGACAAATCGACTTGTCCAGGTAACAGACTGGAGAAGCCGTCATACCCAATACGTTTACGATGTAAATGGCCGACTAAGTAAGACAATTCGTCCCGATGGTTCTACAGAAATGAACTTATACGATAAAGCAGGACAACTGATTGAGACGAATGACACTGATCGATTTGGTAGTGCTATCAATCATTACAGCTATACCTATGATAACAACCATTTAGTTTTATCAGAAAGAAACAGCGTCACGAATGAGGTTTATAACTATGCATACGATGTATTGGGTAGGTTAACTAATGTAGGTATTGCTGATGCAGTATATGGCCAATCCTATTCATACGATCCGGCCGGGAATTTAACTGTTTTCCAGAATGTATACCAGCCTGGAAGCGCGCAGACCGTTATTCAAAATGTAAATATGTCTTATACCGCTGATAATAGATTAGCTCAGTTTAACGGGAATCCTGTAAATTATGATGCAGATGGAAACATGACCAACGGGCCTTTAAACGGTCAAATGCTGACATTCCAATATGATTCGCAGAATCGACTTATCCGTGCGGGGAACGCAAACTATGGGTATGATGCGGAAAACCACCGTGTATCCAAGATTGAAAATGGGGTAACTACTCGTTTTGTCATTAATCCTAATACTTCCTTAAGCCAAGTGTTGATGGAAACGGATGCGGCAGGTGTACCTAAAGCGTATTATGTCTATGGTCTTGGCTTAATAAGTAAGGAAGATGTGGAAGGGAATCTATCGATACACCATTATGATCGAAGAGGGAGTACGACCGTTCTTACTGACGAGAGTGGGCACATTACAGATCGTATTGGATATGATTTTTATGGGAATTTGACTTATCACATTGGGACATCCATGACTCCTTTTATGTATAATGGACGAGACGGTGTGATGACTGACAGTAATGGGTTGTATTATATGCGAGCTAGGTACTACAATCCTGAAATTAAACGGTTCTTGAATCGTGATGTTCTGATTGGTAGTATTGAAAATGGGCAGACGCTAAACCGCTATGCTTATGTGAATGGAAATCCTGTTTCTTATGTAGATCCTTTTGGATTGAGCAGGGATGGGGATGATTGGAGCAGTTGGGTGCATACAGCCCTTGATATAGCTGGGAATATACCGGGAGTAGATATATTCTCGGAAGGCGCAAATTTCCTTCTTTATAGTTATGAGGGGGATACAGTTAATGCCGGTTTATCTTTATTGGCAGCTATTCCCTTGGGTGGCGAAGCTGTTGCAGATGCCCGTCTTGCCTATCGGGCTCAGCAGTCTATTGCCAGAAAAATTGAGGGGATGGGTAAAGATGTTAAGGCAACTGAAATGCCCGCTATAACTAGAGGAAGTAAAGAGTGGGGCAATGCAGTTAAAAAATTAAATGAGGGTGGATCTTCAAACTTTAGGGTTGAATCTGCGTCTGAAGCAAAAGTATTATTGCAAGAAGGCAGAGGTAACATGAATAGATATAAACAATATTCTACTAAAAAATATGATAAGGGTTATGAAAGACATCCAAACGAAAAGCACACCCAAAATGCCCCCCATAATGACCTCCCACACATAAAGTGGAAGGATTGGCATTCTAGTAACTCTGGTAAAGGTCATATTTTTTATAGCGAACCTAATTAGGAGGGATAATAAAAATGGAAGTTTTCCCTGGAAGTCGAGTGAATCAAAATGAAGCAAAACAAATAATGAAAGAGTTATTGCAACAAATCAACCCCGAAAATATAGAACCAGGGGAAAATATTAAAAACTGGGTGCGGGTAGATAATCAAGTTTATGATACTGATGCACTTTCTACTGGAGAAGAGTACTATCTATTTTACAAGCACCCAATTCATGACTATCAGGATAAGTTGTTTTTAACGAGTAAGACAAACGTAATTGCATTTCTTAAAGATAGAATCAATCCTGATAGGGAGGAAGGGCTGGACGTGATAACTGCATCTAAGGATTATTCAAAAATTATTGTTTGCAACCATGATGGCCAGATTTTCTTGGTGAAATAAATACCGAAACGGATAGTGTATTATAACTTACCTTGACTGGCTTCGTGCCTTTCAAGGTTTCTTTTTTGGGCTGGGGTTATCCAGTCGGTATGGCCCCGTATAAACTCAGCTCAAACAATGTAATTAAAATACACGGGTTTATATCGTGATTGCAAGGTCGCATAATACAGCCAACAAAGCAAACTCTTAGAAAGTTTGACAAACATGATTGATAAACTTTCAAAGGTTTATTCCAACTTGAATCATAGGTTAGGAATAAGCATATTATTTAAAAGAAGGATATATCAGGGAAATATTTGATTAAAGGGAGTGTTATTGAAATGACAAGAGAAGAATTGCAAGAGTTGTTATTGGAAGATGAAACTATGCCATATGAATGATATGTTTTTTGGAAAAAATTGAAAAAAATCGATTTTTGGTTTGGCAAAAGTAGAGATAAAAGGATTAAGATCTGAGTATAAATCTTCTAGTCGTGTAAACGCTGTAAGTGATGCAGGTGATGCACAAGGTTTCTCGACTCTTAAAGATGAGAAGGACTGGAATTTTACACCACGAGATGTTAACGATTTAGATGTCATTGATGGAGAAGGTGCTTATACAAGAAAATGGGATACAGAATTTAAAATTTTGGAAGATATTACTGACGAGCTGAAAAAGCTTGAACCAAGGGAGAGAAAAGGGAGAATTGACCTTTATACTGATAGAGAGCCGTGTGCTAGCTGTAGTCCAATTATTTTAAAATTCAAAGAGATGTTCCCAGATATAGAGATTTATGTGTATTATATAAGAGAATTAAAGAGATAGGTGGAAGGTAGAATATGGTAGAAGAATTAACATATGATGAATTGATGGAGTATGTCCCGAAAGATTACACGAGTTTTATCTCTGATGGATTATCCCCAGGTCAAGCAATTTCAAGATTGGTCGTAGAGTATGAAAACCAAACAGACGACTATGAGGAAATAAATTGGTTGTTCACTGTAATATTGGCAGAAATTTGCGTGCGTAATAATTGCATTAGAGAACATATTGTTAAAAATGCATTAGAAATTATTGAGGATAAGAGATTGATAAGCATCTGGAAAAAAGAAAACATTGATTCTTCTGAACTTAATATCAGGGAACGGTACTTGGAAAATGTTAGGTTGGTCATAGAGGATGAAAATCTAGATTTGTAATGATCTATCAGTAATTTTGTGTAAATTACCAAGCAACGAACAGTGCCACAATGCGAGCTAGCCACCTGTATTGTGGTCTTCTTTTTTTCATGAGTTGATACATTTTGAGGCCTGCCCGAAAGAGCAGCGATGATTCACGAACGGAAAAAGGGGGCTTATATAATATGGAGGAACTAAATATTCTAGCGGCAGAAGAAATTCTTTTAAACGGGATAGAATTTATAGGTGATGTTTGTTTTTCTGGAGAGTTTGGTGATCAAGTTTTTGATAAACCTATGGAAGATGGAGGAAAACCAATAACAGGTCTTGTTTATGAAAAGTATAGTACTGGGAACTTAGCTCATTATTGTTACTATGTGAATGGTGTACCTGAAGGCGATTATGTTACATTTTATGAAAGTGGCAAAATAGAAGGCTTTAGATGTATGAGCAAGGGAGCTATTGCTGGAAAATCTTTTTCTTGGTATGAGGATGGATCTATTAGATCAATCGCAGAATCTCTTTATGGCTTTAAAATTACCTATAGAGAATGGAATGAAAAAGGGGAATTAATAAAAGAAAAATCAGAACCAACCCAATTTGATCTTGTTTAAAGCAATTTTAACAAGATGGTCAGCTTGTCGAGTCGTTTCGGGTAAACGATGTTTAGGTGAAATTTTTAATATCCATTCACATGCTGTGGTTAAAGAAATTCGGGGACCGATTGACACGAAAACAGGCTTAATATTGTCCAGAGTTCCTAGTACATTTCCAACTACCTCATTGTTCTCGATTAGTGGTGAACACGACACTCTGTGAAGTTTAGGTTCTTCGAAAGTGCCTAATAATCTAGTTTTGCCACAACCAATAGTCGGTATATCGAAAAGAACTCCTAAGTGACTAGCTAACCCAATTCTTCTAGGATGTGCGATACCCTGACCATCACAAACAATTAAATTTGGCTTTATTTTTATTTGCTTAAACGCCTTAATGATTGGGGGTAACTCCCTGAATGAAAATAATCCGGGGATATATGGAAATCGAACTGTATCTTCAATTACTACTGATTCCACTAGTTTTAATGATGTCGACTCCAAAATGACTAATGCTGCAATTAAAATATCACTTCGTTTGCAATAAGCTACATCAACTCCGGCAACATATTTTACTTCATCATATTGGTCTTTTTTAATGACCTTTTCAGCTAAATTATTTTGTATGGAAATTACCTCTTCTTCGCTTAATTCCCACGGATGAATGAATATTGGCTCCATTGAAACCACCTTTTATTTGTATATTAAAAGATTATCGTCTTCTCATACGAGGAGTTTACCATGTTTCGGATGAAAAGGAGGCTGGAAACATGACAGAGCAGGAAGCAAAGGACATAATTGAAATAGAGATGTTAGAACGATTCAATTGGTTTGATGAACATCCATTAAGAGAAAATGAAGTAGGAATTAAGGTTTAAGGTAATCAATGGATCGTATATGTCACAGATGAAAGAGCTTATGCTTCGGAAATTGAACTTAAAATCGGAGGTGTTTTTATGCGAAATGGTATTTGGGCGTTATATCAAGGGCGAGAGTACGAAGTTATCGAACACAATCCGAACGATTATGAATTGTTCACAAAAGAACATGTTGAGAGTAGCTTAGGTTTTACTCTTGATAGTACGGGACATTATTGTAAACGTGTCGAAAAAAACGAGATTCAGTCGATATACGATGTAAGAAATGCTGTGATATTCGATGGTCTTGAATTTCCTGTTTTTCAAGAAGACTCCAACAGGTTATTGTTGGGCAGTGGTATGCATGGACCAGACATTATAAAAAAGTATGAATTTGTAGAAGTGGATCGTTTTGAATACGAAAAGTGGGTAGAAAAAAGTGATATCAAAAAATTCTATGAAGTAAAAGTGCCTATGTGGGGGTTTCCAGCACCATGAGGCGATGATAAGAAATTGATAAGTAGCAGTCATAGTATTTGCTAAATTAGCAGGATTTGGTCAAATATTGTCCCTAATTTGATGTAATTGGCCTTGTTTTTTGCGACTGGAGGTCATGATCGTAAAAACGGCGCGGCGCTGTATTTTCCCTTGGGGCAATGGATGGAATTCGTAAAGGCAATGCTCATGTTTGGTGCAAGTTATAAAATTTTTGTGGAAATATGTTATATTATGGGTTAATATGGGATTTTAATTAGATCTAATGAACTATTTTTATAGTTTTAAATACCTGAAAGACCAAGTGAAATTGAAAAGGCAAACCTGATCGAAAGACAGGGACGCAAAGCCACGGGCCTACTCTATGGGGTGTGTGTCGCCAGACATTCCTTATAGAAACGGCAGCCGGGCCGCCAAAGGCGTTGGTTTTTTTGTTTTGAAAAGCAAATTTTTTACTATGGAGGTATAAAAATGAGAGTTCATTTGATTACATCGCTAGCGGTTATTGCACTACTTGGGACTTCAATTCCCGATGTCCAAGCTGATTCAACCGCCGCTACGCCAGGCACGAAAACAACAAATGCCGCCGGTACGGCATCCACAGGCAGCTTCAGCGATACGAAAGGGCATTGGGCGGAAGCAACCATAGCTGGAGCCATTCAAAAAGGCTATGTCGAAGGTTACCAAGACCATTCTTTCAAACCGAACGAACAAGTGACGCGTGCCGAATTTATCAAAATGGTCGATACCACACTTCAACTTTCGGTTTCTGGCGTTATCTCTGGAAATGACTGGTACTTGCCGTACATTAACGCGGCGGTCAGTGCGGGAATACATCAATGGAGTGACTTTACGAGCGGGGATTGGAATACGCCGATGACTCGCTACGAAATGGCGCGCATAGCGGTTCGCGCAGCTACCGGCGACAATAACACGGATGACAAGAAGTGGATGTACCTGGCGACGAAAGCCGGGCTGATCGCCGGTCTGGACGACAGCGGCACGCTCGGGGAGGATAAAACGACGACACGTGCACAGGCGGTGGCCATTATTGAGCGCATACTTGATATTAAAAATGGTAATACACTCAAATCTGACAAACATGCTGTTTCGAGGGCAGAGGTCACATGGCATCGAACAAATATCATGACTATGCTCCCACGATATTTTGGGAAACCGATCCGTGAGTTTAAACCCGATGTGTTGGACTTCGCTTCTGATAATGGAAATGTAAGGTCAACGGCAAAAGAAGTCATTGTCGTTGACCTTGATGATCCAAACGACCCTTTCCGCAGCTATATTCCCGATGATTTGCAATGGGTAAGTCACAAGGATGGGAAATATAGGAACATAAACAGTGGCGCATATGTTCTTGTTGCGATGAATCGCTTGACTTTAGAAAAAAAATACGGAATTACACCATTGTACTACAAGAGTGGAATCGGAATGACTGCCAAACTTGTTTCTGAAACTCCTAGCGATGATCCGAGTATTCTTGACGCAAGCGAGCAGCTATATTCAAAATCCAAAAAAGGGGATTTTCAAATTGAAATGAACTATCCTGGGCATGAGTGGGAAGATCTACGTGATCAGGAGTATATTAACGGCTTTGTTATTCCAAAGGGTAATCTAGTTGTCGAAAAAAAAATACCAAACATTGGCCTAGAGTTTAGCCAACCTCAACAATTCGGAGGCAAGTATGTAGAGGTTGTTTTGTCTGCTCCTGATTATAATTACAACCAAAATTAAGGGTTCTTAACATGAAAAAAAAGATAGGTATATTCCTCTTCATGATATTGTTTTTTGGCAATGTCTTATCCATCATTATTTACCCTGACAAAGTTAGTGCTACGGGCACGCCTCCGACGGTCACAGCAACATTAAGTGCGCCAGGGGGGTACAACGATAACTTTACCATTGATGGTATTTCGTACGCCGGGAAATGGCTGCCACAAGAGTATTTCAATCCAAGCTCTTCCACAATTGATGTCGGAGGCGATCCGGCACAAATTGATAAAGTTGTATTAGTCGATCCAGGTACAGATACAGCAAGGTATGAATTAACCTTAGAAAGTGGCACTGTTTATAAGTATCCTGATGCAATATATGGAAATCATTCGGATTTTAATGCAAGGAACAAGCGTTCACCTGTCGGTGTGTTTAAATGGAATCGAAACTTTAACTGGGTTCTCGGTTGGCCTTGGACATTTGCTGATGATGACGGGGATACTAACAGAGCCGCGAATGATTCTTCTATACCTAATGATTCATATGGTTTGCCCGAAATTCCTTCTAAAGCTCCATGGAATACTTTTAGAAGGGTTCCAAAGCCAACGGAAATGTCTAACGATTCAAATAATATAGTTCCTGTTGACTATGTGCAAATTAACAGCGTGGAAAATCCTGCAGTAGATAACAATGGATCATTCACGCCTGAACCATCTGGAAAAATCTACGATATCTCCGGTAGTTTGGAGACAGATAAGAGTGCTAGAGTGACTTTTACGGAGCTCTTTGATTATGTGCCAGCAGATAACGGGCATTTTGCAGATCCAAGGGCACTCTTTTATAACTACTACAGTCCGATGAAGATTGATTTTATTGGAGAGTCATGGTTTTTTCGTGATTTAGAATTGAAGGTTTATTACAAAGACGGATCGGGCGGCTTAACCGTTTCAAATCCTGGGTGTATGGACCTATCTACGAATAAGTCCAAATCCCTTACGGCGACTCTTACGAAACCTGGCACAACAACAGAGAATGTGACCAGCAATCCGAAAACAACATGGTCAAGTTCGAATATAGGTGTGGCTACAGTCAGCCCAGTCGGTGTTGTTACAGCGGTAGGCGTGGGAACGACTACGATTCAAGCTCATTATGTTGAAGCTGTTGGAAATGTAGATGAAAAAGGAAGCACTAGCGTTGAAGTCAAAAACAGCTGTTCGCCTGTGCCACCCAACAGCTGCTCCTACATGATCGGCCCCCCGGCCAAAGGAACGATTAATCAGGCCGCCGTCATGGACCCTGCGGCCAGCGGTGTGCTTCTCGCGGATATGCGGGATGCGGAAAGATTCGATGTGTTAAAAGGCATCCCGACTTCGGAAAGCCTCTATGCGAACGTATTGGGGCTGGAGTATTTATTTCAAAATCAATTTGCGAATATGACCGGTGAGGTGTCGTATGCGGTTGAAGTGACCAAAACATATGTCTGGACGGTAGGCGGCGGGGAAGGGGCGCCACCGGTCCCTATGGAGGAAACCGTAACCGAGACCATGACCGTCAAACGCCCGTATAGCTACTGGCAAATCGACAACTTGGAAGTCTATGGATTAGAGAAGTCCACGATCACGAATTATGCGCTCGGCGGCTATCCCGATGAAACGGTTCAGTTGGATCCCCATGGCTATACGGCGCCAACGCTGCAATCGGATAATAACGATGATGTAAAGGCTCATGTTCTCCCCGCTACTTGCAGCGGGGTCAATCTGGGGACTGGCGGTGGCCCGCCACCCGGAGGTACGCCGCCGGAGTTTCAATCGGCAGCGGAGAACGCCGTGGGTCGCAACCAGGTGAACAACGATCTGGTCGTTTTTAACGGCGTTACGATTATGGAAAATTCCCGGCACCCCGATCAGGGACAGACTCCGGGAACGATCCCGCAGCCGACGATGATCGGCCGGGATGTGCTGTACGGCAATGGCTACGTCGTCAGCAATTCGCTTGTCAACCGGGCGGATCAGCCGACGACCGGCACGATCTATTACCCGCTGATTCCGGGGAATGTCAAAGGCGGATCGGATAAAGACTATCCGATCGACGGCATCAATCCGGTGACGGTGCATACACCGGTGGTCATGTACCCGTCTGTGACCGACGATCAGGCGCACAACGAAAAAGTCGTGCCCACCGCAGGCCGGGCGGCGGTCATTTTGGATCGGCCGTTCACGGTGTTCGTGCCGACGACCGGCCAGCATGACGCGTACCCCGGCTTCGGCGGGTACGGGGTCACGGGCGGTTACGGCGATTACGCCAAGTATACCGCCAACAAGCAAGTCCGCTTCGAGTTCGACGTCTGGAATGCGGACAAGTCGGCGTACATCGTAGCCGGTACATGGGTCGACATTCCGGTGAATCAGCCGGACATGACGTTCATCATGCCGACGTGGATCGACGAAGGCTTCTATACGGTTCATTTTCGGTCGATTGCGATCAATGCGCCCACTGACTTTACAACGCAAACGAGCGCCAACTTCAATTGGCCGAATCACGTAGCGACGAACACGATCCCGGTGGAGGTGATCGGCAGGCTGTACGATTTTCATATCACGGATATCGGTGACTATGACTGGCAGTATGTTTTTCGCACGAGTGACGGCATCTCGCCGACAGGTGTTTCGTACTGGACCGGCACGAACGATATCGACGGAAGCCCGCGGGGCAACAGCTATCCGTACGTGCTGCCGATTCACCCGGGAAGCCACCCGTTTCCGGGCTATGACCATACCGTGTCGATCAAGACCGGGTATCATTTCAAATTCGACTTGAAGACGAAGGGGAACATGTTCGGGCGCCGGGATGGGATTCGGATCACGCCATCGTTTTATTTTGTGAATAAGGATGGCACGGGGCGCATCCCGGTGGATTTGTACTACCACGCCTACTCGGAGAAACCGGTGAGGTATTTTGTAAAAATCGGCTCCGTGGACGACAAGCAGCAGCGGCATGTGCTGCTGAACGACACGATGCGCAATGTGCCGGGCGAAGAGCTTACCGATACGGCCGCGTATGTGGCCGACAACTATGGCGTAAGCGACTTTTTGTACCGGGCTAAGCGCAAGTCTTGGGTTGGCAATGCGTACGCATGGTTCACGTCGCCATGGCTGACGCGGACAATGATCGGACCGAAAACCGGCGTGCCCGGTTCGGTCGATCCGCAGCGGGCGCTGGCATCGATTCAGCACTGGTATGGCGAGTACAGCTTGCCGGCGGCTCCTTATGTGGTAGCGGCGGGCACGAATATCGCGGAATACGGAAGAACGCATGGCGGGCTGGACGATCATTCGCCGATCTTTTTGAAGGAAGGATACATCATCGTGAATTTCAACTTGGAGAGCATCAAGAATGCCGATTATGTGAATCCCTTTTTGCGCTATTACCGGCTGCCCGGGGAAAGCGTCCCGCTGGACAACCAGTGGCAGATGGAAGGATTCAGCAATACGACGACGGATAAATACGGCAACACGTTCACGCTGATGGACGGCGATGTGGCGTTCTATCATGGGGATTTATCCAGTTATGACGATTTTGGCGCAAGGGTAACGCATTAAAAGAGCTGCGGTCCACTAACGAAAGGGGAACTTAGGTGCAAATACGTGTAGACACATCGACTCTGCGAGCCACGGCGAGCGAGCTTTATGCGACGATCGGGACGCTGGAGCGCATCCAAAGCCAACTTCACAGCGCGATGAACGGGCTCACGATGTCCAGCCGTCAGCGGTCCGATGTGGACAGCGGCTACCAATCGATTGACCGGATGCTGCAGGACCTGCGCTGCGAACTGCAGCAAATCCAGGACTTCGCCACGAAAAAAGCGAATCAGTTTGATGAGGCGGATGGGAAAGGCGCGGGTATTTTCAGCGGAAGTTGGAAATCATGGGTGAAAGATGCCCTGACCGGGCGAAGTTTCCTACCTCAAGTCAAAAACGCAGCGGCAGTAAAAACCATGAGTACGACGTGGACGGGACGAAGCGGAGCGAGGTTACTCGATTTTCTCGAAAGTGGGCTGGATGCGGTAGAGACAGGAATCACTTGGCTGGACAACAAAGTCAAGCAAGGGGAAGAGTGGGTCTATTCAGCACTGGATGCAAGCACCTATAATGGACAAGGAAGGGATATCATCCAGAAGCTGCTCGAAGGAAGCAAACTGGATAACCGCTACATAACAAGCGTACTGGACGCCGTAGACCAACGCATTCAACTGGAAGAGCATTTTAAAACCGGAGTGGCCAAAGGAGTTATAGGGACACTATCTGGTGTGGTATCATTAGCTCTAAAGGGCAATGCGTTTAGCTCGGCAGTGCGAAGTACACAATACGCCTTGAAGACGATCCGCAGCGAGAAACCGCTATATACATTGCAAGAAGATGCAAAGAATGGGATCGCGAACGTGAAGCAGCTGCCGGGACGAGTAACGAAAGCAGTCGTGAGTACGATAAAGGAATTTGAAGAAGCGAGTCCGAACCGGAAAGCGGAAATGCTGGGCTATGGCATCGAGAAAACGGCAGAAGTCTTTGTACCGTTAGGGGCCGTTGTACGAAGTGCAAAGGGTGCGGAGGAACTGAGTGTCCTCACATCGAATGCAAGCAAGGCAACTGCCGCAGTAGAGGCGGAGAGCCCGCTTGTTCCGCTGGTGAAGCAAGCTGAGGGGACGGGGAAAGATAGATTACCTGATAGCATGTTAGGGAAGAATGATTCTGATCCGTTTAGGGATATTTATGGTCCTGGACGTCTTTCCCACCCTGAGGAATGGGATGATATTATTAAGCAAGCACAGGAAGCAGGAGTAGAAGTAAGAATCCTAGATCGTGATATTATGGCATATGCACCAAAAGGAAATATTCCAGGGCAATTAAATATATATGAAGATGCTTCAATAAGTGCTCTAAGACATGAGTATCAACATTTTCTAGACGATATGGCAAAAGGCTACCCCAAATTGGATGTTACTTATGAGTTCAAAAATAGAATTATTATGGAACTCAGAGCATACATGGTTGAAATAAAAGAGGCTGACCGAATAGGTAACAAGGCTCTTGCTGAGCAACTGTGGAACAACTATAGAACTGAAAGGCAATATCTAATAGACAACTTTGGTCCTGTAAATGAATAAAGAGAGGTGATGAAGAGTGAAACCTTTAAGTTTATCGAAGGAAATAAGAGAAGGCAAATTAAACGATCTTGAAATTATCAAGTGTTTAGATATTCATCATAATCAGGTTTTAGTAAGTGCTATAAGTCAGATTGTCAGCAGAAAATTGTGTAACGAAGAGATTATTTCTAAACTTTCTTACATCAGCAAATTTCGAGACCCGAATGTAAATAAACTCTTTGGAATCGACACCATAGGGCATTACAGCATAGCGGCACTTTTGGCTATTGATACTCCTGAATCGAAATGCAAATATGAGGAATTAATGGCTGATCTTGATGATTGGGATAAAGAAATTGTGGAAAGAATTGCAGAAAGCATGAATTAATTAATAACAGTGGTGGGCGGGCTACCCAGTGCCGAATGAACCCAACATTCAACCAATAACAAACTTAACCTATGTAATGCCCGTATGAAGATTTCGTCATTTCGTTAGTACGCATATAAATGCTTGAATTTTATCACCTATATAACGGTTTTCCGTTACGTTGAACAGGTCGATTATGGTCAGATACCACCCTGATTGACCTGTTTTTTATTGAACCTCTATCAAGGGTATACGTTCATATTTAAAAGTTTAGTACCTGATGGATTAATGAAACCAATACCCATGTAGAACGCCACAATGCGAGTTAGCCACCCGTAATGTGGTTTTCTTTTCTGCCGCGGCATCGCTAACAACGAAAAGTACGGCAAAGCAAAGTAAAATAAAACTAGACATGTGAAATTTCCACTAAACTCACGTAAGCGTCAAACCTGTCCCACCTTCAAAGCCTCGAATATCCATGGAAAAATGTAGACAACCCGAAATCAGGAGATTGTCTTATGACTGCCAGGGAACAACTGTGTGCGCCGCCAATCATTTTGTTTAAGTTTAATGCAAAAGGCGAACCGATTCTAGATTTAAATAAAAACTTCGGTAATGCAAAAATGATGGCTAATACAATTTTGCATGAGATTAAGCATTATAGACAATCCCTTAAGTTGGGTAGAAAAGAATTTATGGCATTACCTGTTGAACAAGCTGAGGGGTACGCAACATCGACAAATATTTGGCAAGGGAAAAGGATAGGACTTTCTGACGAAGACCTTCAGTGGTTTCAACAGTATTATGACTTTTTTAGGGGGCAATGAATATGAAGTTAGTAATACATTTACTAGAAGGATTCGAATACAGAGCATTAAACAAATCTATCCCTATAGTATTAGAAATATCATCTGATACAAAAGAAATAATATCCGACAAAATTGATATGAAAGAAATTATGTTGTATAAGAATGGAAAGGAAACGTTCGGTTCATTTATAGTCTCGACGTTAAATCTTCCTAAGTATACCTTTACAATTACGGAACACACTCCAAAATATATGATTATAGATGTGGCTGACCACGATGAATCTGAGTTACTGTCAGGGGAATATGAAATTAAAATTTCTATTATGGTTTACGTACCGCTTGAAGATGGGAGATATGCTAGAAAAGAGTTAACAGCTATAAAACAGATAACAATTCTGTAACACTACTTCTATGATATGCTATATTTTTAAAGGTGGGTGGGTGTCGAATGAACCCGTCATTGAACAGGTCAATCATGGTCAGATACGACCATGATTGACCTGTTGATCTCTCCCTGAATGGCCGATGCTACGAAACGCCGCTTCCCTTCTTCCGTTCTTCGGCCATCTGTTTGGTGCCATCGTATTCCGGAGCATTTGCAGGGGATGGGAGTTTGGAAAATTAGTCGTCAGATTAGTGTATGCGCAGGCCGCAGATCCCCTATGGATACGGGCGTACAATCATTTGCCTCATAGTTAGCTTGACAAATGGGCGACTTTCCAGTGAAATAAGGATAAGCTCTGCAGGTCCTTACAAAGAGCAGCATACTGGGAGGTACGTTCATGTCGCGCAAGTGGGAAAGAATGGTAAGTAAAAATGCGAAGAAGGCCAATGTGCTGAGGTCGAAGCAAGGGATATCCCCTATTTCCGATCCTGACAAGCCTCAAGTATTTAAAGGCCGCAGCCTTTTGCTTCCTTTATTGTTCGTAATTATTTTCGTGTTTCTGCTGGCTACGTACACGAAGGCCGACCAGAACGGCATGTATATAGTTACGATATGCGGATACTTATTCGTAGCTTTGTTGATGTATTTCGTTCGCCGCCCCTATTTGAAAATAGGCAAGACCAATCTGGCGAAGAGAGGATATTCGAGAGAACTCATCCTCGAAGCATCGAATATTAAACAAATTGTTTACAAGCCGGGGTCTGTGTCCATTGAACTGGAGAATAAAACGCGGTGGGTTTACTCGAAGCGTATGAACCTTTTCGATGTCGCTGTCATTGCAAAGAAGCTGCAGCGCTTTGCCGAGGTCAATCGGGTTGCTTTCGAGGATCGGACTCAGCAAGAACAGAAATAAAAACAAGAAAAAGGACAGCCGAGCCGCTGATGAAGCGGTCAGGCTGTCCTTTTTCTTGAACGTTGAGAGGAGTACGACTCGCAATTTCAAAGTAATGGATCTTAAGCCGCGGCAGGCAATAGAGCGGCAGTCCCCTCTTTTTTTATTTTGTCCTGACAAAAAAGCACATTTTGTGAGATTTTTGTGAGAATCGGATGTTATAATGTAGTCAAAAAGGACTATAAAATAATAGGCCGATCGGATTAATTCAATGGCCGAATTGGAGAGGTGCTTAAAATGGACGATAAATTTTTTAGCCAGCTGCAGACGATGAGTCATGACGATGAGATGAGGTATAGGGTGCTGATCCGCGGCGTTAAGCAGATTCTGGATGAGAAGCAGAAGAAGGGTTTGCTGAAAAAGATGTTTCCGAAGAAAAAACATATAGAAGCCAAGGCTTGGAAATGAGCGGTTCGGGCGGCATGGGAGCGTGCAGCGCGATAAAATAAAACGGAGCGGGTTCTAAACCCTGGCTCCGTTTTCATTTTGCCCGAGCGGGACTACTCGCGTTTGATGAACAGTTGAAAACGCTGTTTTTCAAATAGTCCAGAGAATAGAAAACCGGCCTGTCGGTGTCGTCAAAGTGGAGCTGCTTCAGTAAAACGATCTCTTCGCCGAGCACGTCAATGGTATTCCGATCCATTTCTTTGGACCTATTCAGCGCGCAGATTTCGGTTATGACGTAGGCGATGCTGATGCCCATTTTGCTTTTTAAAAAATCGAAAATCGCCCCGGAAAACTGCCCGTCAAAGTGGCCGGCGAAGCTTTGCTGGCCACCGGGTTTCAGGCAGGAACTCATTCACAATGCCCTGCTGTCATTGTTATAAACAGCTTGGAAGAAGCCGCCCGAACGCGCCGTAAAAGCGGAGTTCGGGGGCTTCTTTTTGCTAGGGCTGAACAGCTGCTTTATTTCCACATGGAAATACCGAAAATGTGAAGATTGGGCATGATCGGGAGAATTAGGCCCGTGGCGGTTTTGGTACTGTTCAGCCTGGTTTTGGCCGCATACAGATACACCTTGCTGGGCAGCAAGCCCGACTTGTTGTTCATGGTACTCGCCTCCAGGGCGATGACTTCCCCGTTTACGTGAATCGGGTTCCACCAATCGGAAAATCCGAGCGGCACTTGGTCGGTTGTGCCGTCCTCGTATATGACGGTGAGCGTATCCAGACAGCTGCCGAATTGGCTGCTTCCGAGCACCATGATTCCGCGATACCGGTCTGCTTGAAGCGGAACCGACTGGCCCATGCAGGACAAATTATCGAAGGAGTCATCGAGCAGGGCGCGGAAAGCAAAGGACATGTCCGCAACGTGCAGCTCATGGCTTACGGGAATGCCGGCTCTCGCGTAGCTAAACCCGTTGGTATCGTAATCGGCGGTTCCGCTTTCATTGTCGAACCCGCGGGTGTCGAACAACTGCTGCAGCTGCACATGCTCGATCTTCTGAACGGTGTCATCCGCAGACAGCGGGGCGGGAAAGGCGGAAACGAAAGCCTGATTTTGAATTTTGGAAGGCTCCAATTCAGCAATCAGCCGTTCGACGAGTCCTACTTCGGTTTCGGCGTTCGTCCGTATTCGGCCAATCACATTGTCTTTCATTTTGTCATCCAAAAGATGTAAAGGCATATAGTTCAGCTTGGCGATCAGGCCGCGAATCGTGCTCCACTTGTTGGCAAGCAGTTTCATTTCCCGGGAAAAGTCGCTTAGCTGCGGCAGTCCATACAGGGTTGAAATGTAATCAAGCGTTTTGACATAGTTGAACCGGCCGGTGACCAGCGTGTTCAATTTCGAATTAAGCGGGCCCGCCATAAAGTCGTTATTTTGCGACTCTTTCGCAAAATCGATGGAGCGGAACGTTTCCGCCCACGCCTCAAAGCTGGCCGGCGCGATGTCCAAATACTCCAGCAGTTTGGTCCGCAGGCTTGCCAGCACCTGGTTTTTACCCGGCATACCGGAGCCGGAAGGCTCCATCGTCATGCAGGAAATAAACCCGTCCATGTAATGATCGCGCGGCAGCCGCATATTCTTTTTAACGAAAAAAGGGTCGACGCATAACAGATCGCCGGTTTCGGCGTCAATGCCGGCTACGAGCATCACATGCGTAAAGTAATGGATTTTTTGGTAATTATTATCCCAGGGACTGTAGAAAGTATCGATAATAAGACCGATCGGATTATTTTGGGATAGCTGTTCTTTGAAGAGGGCTAAGCCGTCGGTCGGGGAAATATTGTGGTATACCTCGATGTTATATCCGTGAAAATGTTGGAGCAAATCCAAAGCATTGCTGAAATTCGTCTGCATCCGGGTTCCGATGGTCTGGTCCGGTCGATCCGGGTCGAAATAAAATTTCAACGCGTCCGCGTACATCAGCTGATATCCACGCCGATACCAGCCGTTCATGGTTACGATGACATCATCAAAACAATCCCCTCCATCGCTTTTTAGCGGTTCGAGTTCAAGCAATTTCATGCACGCATCTCCAACCTTTCCCGTATTTTGGTTTCGAGGGACTTCCATATACTTACATTCATATTAGACTAAATTTTATTTGTTGTATAGTTATCTTGACAAGCTTGAAATCCGCAAGTTAAGATAAAGAAAAAATAACCCTTTAATTGGAAATTAACGCGCGTTAATTTTTACCTCTGCAGTACGATCTGCAAGTTACCGCAACAATTGCCTCCATGTGCATGCAAACGACTCCTTTTACAGCTTTTTCATCCAAGAGCAGCAGCCCCGATGTTCGCCATATCAAGTCGAGGAATAGGAGGACTGTTTGATGTTCGACGTATTTCGACCCGATCATCCGAAATGTTATTCTTTGACTCACCCTCAGAAGCGAATATGGTATACCGAAAAGATATACCCGGACACGTCGCTGTACAACATCGCCGGTTCGGTAAGAATCAAAGGGCCCGTCGATTTTAACCTCCTGGAAAAGGCGATACGCCTGCAAATCGCGAGGCATGAAGCGCTTCGCATCAGAGTCGTGGAAATCGACGGAGAACCGCGTCAATATGTGGACGAAAGCGATGCCGAAGCACCGGATTTCATCGATTTTTCCGTCTATGACGATCCTGAGCGGGAATTCCGGCAGTGGCTGGAAAGGGAAGCGCAAACGCCGTTCGTTTTGGAGCGGGAAAGGCTTTGCCGGTTTCCGATGTTCAAAATTTCCGACCAGGACAACGGATTTCTTGTAAAATTCCACCATATCGTTTCCGACGGATGGTCCAGCAATTTGGTCATCGATCAGATTTACGATTGTTATATGACGCTTCTGAACGGACAACCGGCCGAGCTTGAACCGGCACCCGACTATCTGGAATATGCCCGGCAGGAGGAACGGTATATCCAATCCGAAAGATTTCAGAAAAACAGGCGGTTTTGGCTGGACAAGTTCAGCGTTCTTCCCGACGTTTTGACGAATCATGGTTACGGTTCCACGGCGGGAAAAAGGAAAACATACGAATTGGATCCCGTTCGTTCTTTGCAAATCAAAGAGCTTGCGGCCAGCGCGAAATGCTCGGTCAACACAATATTCATTTTCCTGTACATGCTGTATATGAACAAGACTGCGGGGCAAACCGATCTTGTCATCGGAGTGCCCGTATTCAACCGTTCGGGGCAAAAGGAGAAGCGAACCGCAGGGATGTTTACAAGCACGATGCCTTTCCGGTATACGTTTGACGATTCGAGCCCGGTTCTGGAGGCGCTTGTCCGTATCCACCAGCAATTGACGGAATGCTACTATAACCAAAAATATCCGTACGACCTTCTCGTTCAGGATCTCGAATTAAATAAAAGAGGGGGCGACGGCTTATTCGGCACTTGTGTGAACTATTACAACACCAAAGTCGCAACCTCGTGGGACGGCTCTCCAGCGAAAGTGGAAGAGCTGTATAACGGAAACCAGCTGTATGCGCTGCAGTTGGTCGTCAAGGATTGGGCCGAATCGGGAGCTTTGCTGCTCGAGATCGATTACAAGCTTCAAGCGTATACGGAACGGCAGATTGAGGATTTGTACGATCGGCTGAACATACTCGTCGAGCAAATCATTTGCAATCCCGGCGAGCGGATCGCCAGGCTCTCCTTGTTGTCCGAGGCTGAGAAAAGCAAGCAGATTGCGGAGTTCAACGATACCGGGGCCGAGTATCCGCGCGGCAAGACGATTCACCGGCTTTTCGAAGAGCAGGCGGCGCGAACGCCGGAGCGGATCGCCATCCGCCACGAGCGGGAAGAGCTCACCTACCGGGAGCTGAACGTAAAGGCGAATCAATTGGCGAGGCGCCTGTCCGCCCGGGGCGTGGGCCGGGAAACGGTTGTCGGGTTATTGACCCGCCATTCCATCGAGACGGTGATCGGCATCTTGGGGATTTTGAAGGCGGGCGGAGCTTACTTGCCGATTGATGCCGCTTACCCGGACGGCAGAATTGCCTATATGCTCGAAAACTCGGGCTGCAGCCTGCTGCTCGCGAACATGGATATAAGGGAACGCGCCCTGATGAAGGGAGAGGTCATAGACCTGAACGACCCCGGCCTGTATCGGGGCGATTCATCCGATCCGGAAGCGGAGAGCGGTCCCGGCGATTTGGTCTACGTCATCTATACGTCGGGTTCGACCGGAACGCCCAAAGGGGTCATGATCGAGCACCGGGGCTTGGTCAATTACATTTGGTGGGCCAAGAACATGTATGTAAAGCAGGAGATCGAAATATTCCCTTTGTATTCGTCCCTTGCCTTCGATCTTACGGTAACTTCGATTTTCACGCCTTTGATTTCCGGAGGCTGCATCATGGTTTACGGCGACGACGGAGACGAATACGTGCTTTTTCGGATTATGAAGGAAAACAAAGCTACGGTCGTCAAGCTGACGCCGGCGCATTTATCTTTGCTAAGGGAGCTGAACCACCAGGATTCATCCGTCAAACGTTTTATTATCGGGGGGGAAGATTTAAGAACAAGCTTGGCCAGGCAAATTGAGGAAAGCTTCGGAGGACGAATTGAGCTTTACAACGAATACGGCCCCACGGAGACGGTTGTCGGATGCATGATTCATGCTTTCGATCGGGACCGCGATCATAACGTCTCGGTTCCGATCGGCGTTCCGGCCGACAATGTGCAAATTTATATTCTTGATTCCAACTTGAATCCCGTGCCTGTGCACGTGATCGGAGAACTGTACATTTCAGGGGACGGAATGGCAAGGGGGTACATGAACCGGGAAGATTTGACGAGGGACAAATTTATTCCGAACCCTTTTGCAACAGGCAGGAAGATGTACCGGACGGGGGATCTTGCCCGGTTTTTGGAGGGCGGGAAGATCGAGTATGCGGGCAGGGTCGATCATCAGGTGAAAATTCGCGGCTACCGCATCGAATTGGGCGAGATCGAGCGGTATTTGTGCGAGCACGACGCGATCCGGGAAGCCGTTGTCATCGACCGGCGGCATGAAGACGGAAGCCCGTATCTTTGCGCGTATGTGGTTGGCCAAAACGGCGCTTCGTCAGCGGAATGGCGAACGTATTTGGCGGACAGGCTGCCGGCGTATATGGTGCCTGCTCATTTCATCGTGATGAATGAAATTCCGCTGAACAAGAACGGGAAGGTCAACCGGGACATGCTGCCCGAACCGGAGAAACGGCAGCAGACCGGGCTTGCGGCCGATATTATCCGGGATGAGGCGGAAGCGGGACTGGTCGGCATTTTGCGCGATGTGCTGCAAGCCGGCGATATCGGTTTTGCCGACAATTTTTATCATCTTGGCGGCGATTCGATCAAAGCGATCCAGGTCGCTTCGAGGATGAAAAGCGGCGGGTACGGCATCAAAGTCGCGGACATCTTGGCCAACCCTGTGATCGGGGACATGGTAAGGCGCGTAAGCAAATCCGCTGCGGCCGATATGGCCGATCAGCGGCGGTGCGAAGGCGGCATTCGGCCGACGCCTATCGGCTCGTGGTTTTTCGCCCAACAATTTGCCGACCGGCATTATTATAACCAATCGTTATTGCTGAATTTGAAGCAGCCTATCGATGCAAGCGATCTTGAGCGGTTGATGGATGACCTGATCGAGCATCATGATGCCCTGAGAATACATGTAAGCGCCGATACCGAGGCGTTGTTTTACAACAGCCGGGCGGAGAAGTGCCGGGTCGAAGTGTTTCATTTGGCCGATTACGGCTATGAAGAGCAAAAATTGCAAATGCGCCTGCTGGGACAGTCGTTGAAAGCATCGATGGACATTCATCGAGGAGCGCTGCTCAAAGCCTGCCTGTTCGATCTTGGGACGAACGGCACAAGGCTGCTGCTGACGGCTCACCATCTGATCGTCGATGCGGTGTCGTGGACCATTTTGCTGGAAGATCTGGTCAGTCTTCATCGGCAATTCGTCATGAAACAAACGGAAACGCTGCCCTGGAAGACAGCCTCCGTGCAAAGTTGGGCCGAGTATTTGTGGAACCATGCAGAAATCATCGAGAACGAGCGGGCGTATTGGGAGTCTGTTCTCGAGGCCGAGACGGCGGTTCGCGTTGATTTTGCGCTCGGGGAAGATACGGTGGCAAGTTCAGAGACGGTTATCGAGCATTTGGCGGAGGAGGAGACCGGCCGATTGCTTGGCCAGGCCAATGCCGCCTACGGCACCGACGCGAAGGACCTGCTTGTCAGCGCTCTCGGCGCCGCTATTTTCGACGTTTTCCAAATGGACGAAGTCGTGATCGAGCTGGAAGGCCACGGCCGGGAACCGTTCGCGGAACCGCTGGATTTGTCAAGAACGGTCGGATGGTTTACAAGCCTGTATCCGGTTAAACTCTTCCGGGTATCTGCTGAGCTTATGCCGGATCGGATCAAGCGCACCAAGGAGCACCTGAGGAAAATTCCCCGGAAAGGCGTCGGATTCGGCGTGCTCGCCCGCTTGACAGAAAGCATCCAGGACAACGGCGGGCAAAAACGGATCAGGTTCAATTATTTAGGCGATTTTGACGCGACTTTCGACAACGATTTATTTTCAATTGCAGATGAACCGTCCGGCGTCGAATGCAGCATGGATAACCGGCTCACTTCGCTTCTGGACATGAACGTCATGGTGGTGAACCGGAAGCTGCATGTGTCGGTAACTTACAGCCGCCATCTGTTTAAAGCGGAGACGGTTAACGGGTTTGTGCAAACATACGCGAGTCATTTACAAGCGCTCATCCGCCATTGCTGCGAAAAAAACGAGGTGGAGTTTACGCCGTCCGATTTTGAAACGATCGCTTTATCCCAGGAGTCGCTTGAAGGATTGTATTTCTGAGATTATCTTGCCCGTTGGGAAAGCTGCTGGAAACGAAGACAAATTTACGGTAAAGCGTGGGGATAAACAGGATGATAAATCCAATGAGTAATCCGGTGAATCATTTGTCCATCTTTCAAATTTGCAGAGGCAGGGAATATGCCGGGAGCAGATTTGAAACGAGCAGCCGACCAGAACGATTCAAAAAGGTTAGCGGTCCTTATGTCAGATTAAAGACATCGATTTATACGGAAGAGTCTTTTAGGTCGGCGCCGTTGTCCGGCACGAGGATGCTGGAGCGCATCTTGCTTCCTTCGTTCGGAACGACCGCCGTCAAGTTTTACGGCCATCAGCCGGAGCTTTTATGGTCGTATCCGTCTGCCGGAGGGTGCTACCCGGTTGAAGTGTATGTAGTCATCCGCAGCATGGACGGGATTGAACCCGGCATTTATTATTACAGCGCGCTGCAGACGCTGCTCTACAAAATGCCCGGAGCGGATGCTGCGGACCTGCTTTGCTCCACATTGCTGGAGCAGGACCATAATGCGGACTTTTATTTTGTCCTTTCCATTGTTCCGTGGCGAACTTGCTGGAAATATTCGCATAAAGGCTACCATTTCAGCCTGATCGATTCCGGGCATGCGGTCGCTAATTTTCAGCTGATTCTGCATGCATTGGGACTGGATCATTCCGTATATACGATAACAAAGTCCAAAGATATCAAGTCGCTGCTTCAATTGGACGACCATGAAGAACCGGTTGCCGTTATTGCGGTTCGCCACCCGTCAACGTCAGACGAAGGAAGCGGCAGTGCTTCGGCTTTGACGATTCTGAACGAGCATGCTGCGTTTGCCGATCACACGATCCCTTCTTCGGAAGATAAAGAAGAGAGTTTGTTCGACTGGAAGCCCATCGCCGATTTTCAAGCCAAGGTAAGCCGTTCCGTTCGCGAACCTTCGGAAGGATGGCTGGCCCGCCATGCGCTGCCGGCCGAATGGGACGATTATAATCAAATTCTGCGGCTTTTGATCGAGCGGAGATCCAGTCCGGCCTACGCGCTTGCGGACATTTCGCGGGACCATTTTTGGCGGATGCTTGATTTTATTCATCAGTTGAACATATATTCATCCTTTTATATGGTTGTCCATGCCGTCGAGGACATGCTGCCCGGCATTTACCATTTTGACGGTCAACTGAGAATGATCGAAGCGGGGGATTTCAGGCAGGTGTTTGCCAATCTTTGCTTGGGGCAAGCGTTGGTGCATAATTGCTCGATTCTGTTTTTTTTCGTCATGGATGTTTCCCAGGCGGATGAGAGCGACTTGGCGTTATTTCAGCAAAGAGCCATTGCCGACGGTATTTTGGGGCAGCTGATGTATTTGAAATCCCAGGAGCTTCAATTGGCCTACTCCGCGATCGGGGGCTATTACGACGAAGAGGTGAGAGAGCTTTTGCAATTGCCGCATCAATCGCAAATCATGTATGCCGGCGCATGGGGCAAGGGCGATCCGAACTCGGCTTCGATCCGAAAACTTGACCGGTACGTTCTTAATAAACCCGGAAACGGGCTGCAGTAGCCGACCAACCCAAATACGCCGAAAGAAGTCGGGAGGATGATTATGTCGAGGGTCGTTTTCTTCAGTGTGGATATGCACGGTCATGTCAATCCAACGCTCGGATTCATCAGCAAGCTGGTTGAGCGGGGGGAAGAGGTCATTTATTACACGGATGAAAAGTTTCGCGATACGATCGAGAATACCGGAGCCGTCTTCAAAAGCTACAAGGGCGGCATCGGCTTCGGAACCTATGACGGCGGAGGCATCGAGGCTTTTCTGGTGACGGCTGATTTCATTTTGAACAGAAGCCGGGCGGTGATCGATGCTTTCGGGGAAGAGGTTCGGCAATTAAAGCCCGATTATATTATTCATGACGCTTTTTGCTACTGGGGGAGAGAAATCGCGCAGATGCTCGGCATTCCCGGCATTTCGCTGTTCGCCAATTTTGCTTTTATCGACGAGATGGCCGCTATCGATCCCGCCTTTTTCATGGAAAACGTGCTAAGAGCCGGAGACGATCCTCTCTACAAAAAGCATAAAGGAGAGGTCGACGTATACCGGAAAATAACGGAAAAGCTGTCGAAAATCGTAGCTTTGAAGTACGGTTTGAAACATATCAATGTCGTGAACGATATTTTTTGCAGCAAGGAGCAGCTCAACATCTTGTTTACGTCGAAACAGTTTCAAATTTATCCCGAAGCGTTCGACGACAGCTACTTGTTTGCCGGGTATTCCATATATTCGAGAAAGGAAACGGCCGATTTCCCTTACGAGGTGCTTGACGGCAGAACGCTGGTTTATATCGCTTTCGGTACTATTTTCAACGCGGTGGCGGATTTTTACGAAACCTGTATCGAGGCTTTTGGGGGAACGGATTATCAGGTCGTGATGTCGGTCGGGCACGAGGTCGGATTGGAGCGGTTGGGGCCGATTCCGGACAATTTCCTCGTATACCCTTACGTTCCTCAGCTGGAAATTTTAAAGCGCGCGGACGTTTTCGTCACGCATGGCGGCGCTAACAGCATCCATGAAAGCTTATGCTTTGAAGTTCCTACAGTCGTCATCCCGCAAAGCTTCGACCAATTTATGGGCGCTATCGCGGTGGAAAGGGCGGGAACAGGCATTTTCATGAAGGACAAGGAGATCGGAGCCGCAGATCTGGCGGAAGCGGTCGACCGCGTTTTGACAAACCCGGCTTATCGCGACAACTGTCTGAACATAAAGCGGTCACTCGCGTCTACAGGCGGATTGGAACGGTTGGCGGATGATATATTCGCTTTCGTCAAACGCGAAAAGGAAAAGGTCGCGAATCGATGAAAAGAGCGCTGATGCCTCTGCTGACGCTGACGTTCCTCATCTTGCAGTGGTTTGCCTCTGCCGGTTCCGCTTTCGCTTCAGCCTCACCGCTGCTCACAGCGGATCAAACAAGCGAAATCGAAGCTTATATTCAAAGCAATATGAAGCGGTCGCAAATACCCGGTCTTTCCGTAGTGATCGTGAATGGCTCCGAAACGGTCTATAACAAAGGCTTCGGTTATGCCGACAAAGCCGCCGGGAAATCCGTCACGCCGGATACCTTGTTCGAGCTCGGCTCCACAAGCAAAGCGTTTACGGCGCTCGCGGTTTTTCAGCTTGAAGCTCAAGGGCTATTGCATCTCGAAGACCCTGTAAGCCGGTATTTGCCGTGGTTTCACATGAAAGAAAAAGGGACGCCGGCGGACATTTCCTTAAGCCAGCTCCTGCACCACACGAGCGGCATTCCGTTCAAAACGATCGGAGACATTCCGAAGTCGGACGCCGAAGACGGGCTGGAACAAACAGTGAGAACGTTGGTCGGGCAGGAACTGGATTTCCCTCCCGGCGACAAATACGTCTATGCCACCATCAACTATGACGTGCTGGGGCTAATCGTTCAGGAAGTGTCGGGCCAGTCCTACGAATCTTATATGGCCGAACATATTTTAAAGCCGCTTGGCATGAATCATACGGTGATGTTCAAAGCGGGTGCCAATTCCGGCGATTTGGCGCAGGGATACAAATTCGCGCTGTTTCGGGCGGCGGCCTATGACGCTCCCGCATACAGGGGCAACGTTCCGGCGGGCTACGTCATCACCAATGGGCTGGACATGGCAAAATGGTTGAAAATTCAGCTGGAAACGGCCGTTCCGGGCGGCTTCGACCGCAGGCTGATCGAGAAGTCCCATCTGCCGGACAAGACGGTCGCGCCCAGCGACGACGGCTCTTCCTACGCTTCGGGCTGGTCGGTTTACCAGAGCGGTTCGGGCGAGCTGTCGCACGGCGGAAACAATCCGAATTTCTCGTCGTATATCGTATTCAGGCCGCAGGACGGCGTCGGCGTGGCCGTCATGGCCAATCTGAACTCCTCCTACACGCAGACGATCGGGCAGGGCGTGATGAACATCATCCAAAACAAAAAGCTGCCGAAGCCGGCGAACGATATGTACAAAAGTATGGATAGCATAGCGTCGGCTGTGCTCTTCATCTCTTTTCCGATCATCGCTTTGACCCTATGGTTGATGTCCGTTTTCGCCCGGCAGGCGCTCGGAAAACAACGGAGGTTTACCGGAAACGCGGCCGGTGTTACGCTCGTCTTCCTGACGTTTCTTGTTTTTATGGCCGCTTTCGCTTATTGCCTGTACCGCATCCCTGATGTGATTTACTACGGGCTCAACTGGAATTTCATTCAAGTGTGGGCGCCTTCTACGCTTGGCGCCGCCGTTGTTGCGGTGTTTGCGGCCGTCCTGCTGTTCAGCCTGTATTTTATGCTGACGCAGTTTTTTCCGAAGCCCGGCGAAAAGCCGATTTTCGTGATGATCGTGCTCAGCATGGCGAGCGGTTTTGGCAATGCGATGATTATATTTGTGGTCAATGAGGCGCTGAACCGCGACAATGAGAAGTTTCAGAGCGGCCTGCTGCTGTATTTGCTCGTCGGCATCGCCGTCTATGTGTGCGGGCAAAGGCTGGTCAGAAGCCGTTTGATCCATATGGCCAACAACATGGTGTACCAGAAGCGAACGGATTTGATTCGAAAAATTTTGAATACGTCCTATCAAAAAGTCGAAAAGCTGGAATACGGAAAAATCCAGGCGGCGCTGAACAACGACACGGAGACGATCAGCGATTTTTCCAACATCGTCATTACCGGCGCAACAAGTCTCGTTACGCTGATTTGCTGTTTTGTCTACATGGGTACGATCAGCGTGTACGGATTGCTCGTTTCGATGCTCGTCATCGTGCTCGCCGCCGGGCTCCATTTTTGGATGGGCAAACAGGCAGGCAAGCTGTGGGAACAGACGCGGGACATTCAAAATGTCTTTTTTACCTTTATTAACGATTTAATCGCCGGGTTCAAGGAATTGAGCATCCATAACGGCAAACGGGAGGACTTCAAGCGCGATATGATCGCCAGCTCTTCTACGTACAGGCAAAAGCGCATTCAGGGCGATATGAAGTTTGCCAATGTGAACGTGATCGGAGAGCTGCTGTTTTCTTTTGTCGTCGGCGTGATCGCTTTCCTGTTCCCTGTGCTGTTTCCCGATTTAAAAGATACGTCGATTCGGACTTATGTTTTCGTGCTGCTGTATATGACCGGGCCTATTCACGGCATTTTGGGCACGATTCCGAATTTGTTCAGGGTGAAAATCAGCTGGGGCAGAATTAACGAGCTTTCCCGGCAGCTCGATGCCGTAGGCGGGGAGCAGACCGCCCGTTTGGCGGAGCCGCAGCCGGCCCCTTTCGCGGAGCTGGAGCTGGTAAACGTCGTCTACCAGTATACGAACGAGGAAGGCGAAACCTTCAAGGTCGGGCCCGTCGATTTGGCGTTCCGTTCAGGCGAAATTACGTTCATAACCGGCGGGAACGGCAGCGGGAAGTCGACGCTGGCCAAGCTTATTTCCGGCTTGTATGCGCCTGACAGCGGCGAAGTCCGGGTGAACGGAACCGGCATCGATACGCAGCGGCTTGGACAGCATTATGCTGCGGTTTTTAGCGATTTTCATCTGTTCGCGAAGCTGTATGGCATCGATTGGGAAGCAAAAACGGGCGACGTCGAAACGTATTTGAACGTTTTGGGTTTGCACGACAAGGTCCGCATCCAGGACGGCGAATGGAGCACGCTCCGGCTTTCCGCCGGGCAAAGGAAACGGTTAGCGCTGCTGGTCAGCTATTTGGAGGATCGCCCGATCTATTTGTTCGACGAATGGGCGGCCGATCAGGACCCCGAGTTCAGGCAGTTTTTTTATGACTCGCTGCTGCCGGAACTGACGGGCAGAGGGAAATGCGTCATTGCGATTACGCATGACGACCGGTTTTTCGGCATGGCCGATCAGATCGTCAAGATGGAGACGGGGAAAGTCATGAAGCGCGAAAGACGCAGTTTTGCGGCGGCCGCCATGGATACGGCCATGAATTCGTGAAGAGGGTGGGAGCATTGATGGCAACGGACGCGAATAAGTTGGACAAAAGAAATATAGAAGACGTGCTGGCCTTGACGTCTACCCAGGAAGGAATGCTCTATCACTATTTGAGCAGCGAAGAGAACGGTTTTTATTTCCAGCAGCTGACTTTGCGGCTTTCCGGCGAAATGTGCCTGCAGTCGCTGACAAAAGCATGGAACTACGTCATAGAGACGAATGAAATGCTGCGGACGGTATTCAGATGGAAAAAGCTTGAGCATCCCGTGCAAATTGTGCTGGCCGCAATCGAAGTTCCGATGATGACGTACGATGTGTCCTCCTACCCTGCCGAAGACCGGGAAAGGCTGGCCCGGGAAATCGGGGAGCGGGACAGGCGGACGCAAATTGATCTGGAAACGCGGCCTTTTCGAATTACATGGTGCAAGCTTGACGATGTGCGCTCCGAAATGATCGTCACCTGGCATCATTTGGTGTATGACGGCTGGAGCAACGGCATTATTTTGCAGGAAGTTATGGCCGCCTATGACGCGTTCCATTCGGGCCAAGAGCCTGTAAAACCCCGGAAAACGAAATTCAAGGAGTTTATCAAATGGCATCAGGGCCAGGACAAGCGCGAGCAGCAAGTGTTTTGGAGCGAGTGCCTGAAGGATGCTGCGGACCGCACTTCCTTGCCGCACGTTCTGGAGGACCGTTCGGAAACGGAGTCCGGCAAGGCCGCGAGCCATACGGCGGCGTTCACGGCTTCGGAAGTAAGCGCCATGACCGAATTTGCGGCGAGCCGCCAAATTACGCCGGCTGCGTTGCTGTACAGCGCTTGGGCTGTCCTACTGCACAAATACAACCGGTCCGGCGATATCGTTTTCGGAACGACCGTGTCGGGCCGGGTGCCGGATGTCGATCGGGTGGACGAGATGGTGGGGCTTTTTATCAATACGATCCCTTTGAGGGTTCATTTCCCCGATGGCGGACGTGCGGAGGAACTGATCCGATCCGTCGACGGCATGCTGAAAAAGAGAGAACGGTTCGAAAACACCCCTTTGCCGGATATCGGGCGGTACAGCGGGATGACGGGGAAGGACGATTATTTCGATTCGATCGTCGTGATCGAAAACTATCCGCTGGACAGCAGCGCGAAGCAAGGCCGTTACCTTAAGGTTGACGGCTACAGCATGCATGAAACGACGCATTACGCTTTGACGCTTGGCATCCAAACTTTCGGCGAGTGGGAGATCGAGTTCGCCTATCATACGAAGGGCTTTTCCAAGGATGCGATGGAACGGATCGCCGGGCATTTCAAGGAAGTGATGCGGCAAATGATCCGCCGCCCGGACGTGCAGGTCAGCGACATCGGGATCGTCACGGAGCGGGAGCGGCATCAACTGCTCAGCGATTTTAACCGCCCAATCCGGAAGCATGGCCCTGAGCTTATTCATCAAATGTTTGAACAGCAAGCCCGCCAAACGCCGGACCATATTGCGGTTATTTGCGAGGGGAACAAATACAGCTACAGGGAAATTAACGAAATGGCCAACAGGCTGGCCAGGCGGCTTAGGGAAGCGGGCATGGCGCCCGACGGTCTCGTCGCCCTGCTGATGGAACGGTCGGCTTATTTCATCGTCGCCATGCTCGGCGTGCTGAAGGCGGGAGGCGCGTATATTCCGATCGATCATACGTTTGCGGCCGAAAGAATTGCTTATATTTTGCGCGACAGCGCTGCGGGTATTGTTTTGACGCGCAAGGGGGCGGCGGATGGGCTCGCTTTTGCAGGAACGGTCATCCATGCGGACGACGATCTTTTGCGCACCGGCGATAGCGCCGATTTGGAGAATGTCAACGTTTCGGAGCATCTCGCTTACGTCATCTACACGTCCGGCTCGACCGGCAATCCGAAGGGCGTCATGGCGGAGCATCGGAATTTGCTGAGTTACGTGCAAGCGTTTCAGGACGAATTTGGCCTGACGGCGGGGGATGTCGTCCTCCAGCAAGCTTCATGCTCCTTCGATCATTTTGTGGAGGAAGCGTATCCCGCATTGTTAAGCGGGGGAACGATCGTCATCGCCAACCGGATGGACGTTATCGATATCGATCGGCTGACAGCGCTTATCGAGGAGCACACCATTAGCGTCGTGACGGTTCAGCCGCTGCTTTTGAACGAATTGAACAAGCGGGAGCGGCTGGCGAGCGTTCATACTTTCATCAGCGGAGGGGACGTATTTAAATTTGAGCATTTTTCCAATCTCGTGAAGTATGCGAATGTATACAATTCTTACGGGCCTACGGAATCTACGGTTTGCGCAACCTATTACAAATGCGGTACCCAAATGGTGAAAAACATTCCCATCGGCTCGCCGATTACGGGTTATAACGTATACGTTTTGGATGAAGGAAACCGGTTAATGCCCATCGGCATACCGGGGGAAATTTGCATTGCCGGCAGCGGCGTAAGCAGAGGGTATTTGAACAACCCGGATTTGACGGAGCGGGCCTTCGTCGCGAACCCTTTCGATTCCGGAACCCGCATGTACCGGACAGGCGATATCGGGGTTTGGCAGCCGGACGGCCGTATCCGGTTTGTCGGCAGAAACGACGAACAGGTCAAAATACGGGGCTACCGGATCGATCCGCGGGAAATCGAGCATGCGCTGCTGGGGCATAAAGCCGTCGGCGAGGCGGTCGTTTTGCCGATTGACGACGCGAGCGGAACGAAGTGCATCGCCGCTTACATCAAGCCGGCGGACGAGATCGAAAGCTATGCGTTGAGGGAGTATTTGAGCGGGCGTCTTCCTCATTATATGCTCCCTTCCTATTACTATAAGATCGATGAAGTTCCGCGGACGGGCAATGACAAAATCGACAAAAAAGCGCTCATGCGGTCCAAGGAAAGGTTGAACGCCGGCGTTTTGGAAGAGCAGTTCGCCAGCGAAACCGAACATAAAATTATGGCGGTATGGAAAGAAATTTTGCAGTCGGACAGCGTGGGCCTTCATGACAATTTCTTCGATATCGGGGGGAATTCGATTTTGCTGATGCACATGCACGCCAAGCTGGAAAAAGAGTACGCCTGGGGGACGAACATTGCGGATTTATTTTCGCAGTCCACTATTTCCAAGCTGGCCGGTTGGGTGGATGCGAAGGACAGGGCTCCGCTGTCCGAACGGCCGGCCGTCGCGGGCTATCAGCCGCTGCCTGCCGCTTATTTCGCGCATCAGCCGCACGCAAGCGGGGTCGGGGTCGTCCGGTTTCATCTGCAAAACGGACTGCCGGAATCGCTCCGGCAATTGGCCGCCGAGAGCAATGTCGAATTGGTTGACGTGCTGGTGTCCATGTACGGCTATCTTTTTACCGAAATCAGCGGAAGCAAGACCGCAACGCTGCATTGTTTGTCGGAGGACGGCGGGGACGTGCTGCCGGTGCGGATTGATTTGGCGGAACTGCAAGGCTTTCAGGAGCTGTTCCGGTTCGTAAACGGCGCGAGGAGCGGTTCCGGGAGCCTGGAAGCGTACCGGTTTAACGGAAGGGACGGATTCGCTTTGGACGTGACGAGCAAACCCAAAGATGCGGTGCTGCCGTTCGTTTACAAAGACGCCGGGCCAGGGGAGGTTGACCGGTTGCTGGAAGTGTACGATATTGCGCTCGGCATCGAAGGGGACGGCGACGGGAAGCGGATCTCTTTTGTGGGCAAGTTTAACGGCAAAAGGCTCGATAAAGAAAAGATGAACACCCTTTTCCGTTCCTATGGCCGATTGCTCACACAATTGTCTCAGAGCAGGGTCTATTCATGACGGCGTTCAGCATCTTCTTCTTTTCGTCGGACAGCGAGGAAAATGCCGGGCACAAATACGGCTCTCTTTTGGAAATCGCCCAATTTGCCGATGAGCGCGGGTTTGCAGCCATCTGGACTCCGGAGCGGCATTTCCATCGTTTCGGCGGCCTGTTTCCGAATCCGTCCGTCCTCAGCGCCGCCATCGCCGTCAAAACCGAGCGGATCCGAATCCGGGCCGGGAGCATCTCGCTTCCTTTTCACCACCCGATTCGCGTCGCCGAAGATTGGTCTGTCGTTGACAATTTGTCGAACGGCAGGGTCGACATTTCCGTGACTTACGGGTGGCATCCCAAAGAATACGTGCTGGCGCCCGATCATTTCGAAATCCGCAAAGAGATTATGTTCGAGCGGATCGATATTTTGCAGCGGCTTTGGCGGGGGGAGCCCGTGACGTTCCCTTCCGGCGATACCGAGCATGTCATTGATCAAATTTATCCCGAGCCCAAACAGCGCAAGCTCGACATCTGGGTGACGACGGCAAGAACGAAAGAAACTTGGAGAAAAGCGGGCGAGATCGGGGCCAACATTTTAACCGCACTGTATGCTATCGACATCGCCACGCTTCAGGAGAATATCGCCATTTACCGCAGCGAGCGGAGGAAATTCGGACATGCCTCGGACGGTGTCGTCACGCTTATGCTGCACACATTTATGGGCGAGGATGTCCAGAGGGTCAGGGAGACGGTACGCGAGCCGATGATTCAATATTTGATGCGGCATACCGAGATGTACGATGCGGAAATGATCCGGAAAGCGCTGGGCATAAGCCCCGAGCAAATTACCGATGCGCACCGCCGGTTGCTGGCTTCCATGGCGTTCGAGCGATATTGGAAAGAATGCGCGCTCTTCGGCAGCCCGGAGTCATGCGCCCGCACGGTGGACGCCATGGCTTCCATCGGCGTTAACGAAATTGCCTGTCTCGTTGATTTTGGGCTGCGGCACGCCGATATTCTCGAAAGTTTGGAGCAGGTGGACCGCTTAAGGCGGCGTTACGGTTCGTGAAGCAAGGACAGACTCCCAGGAGTCAGTCCGATGAATCACGTAGAAGGTATGCACAAAAGTAACTCCGTCGGACTGACTCATGGATGACGGATTGGGTGGAAAGGAATGGTATTCATGCGAAAATTGGCTTTCCTGTTTCCCGGGCAAGGCTCGCAATATGCAGGTATGGGCAAAGAGCTTTACGACGGATACGCGTCGGCGAGGCAAGTTTTTCAAGAGGCTGACGATACGTTGAACGAAAGTTTGAGCAAGCTGTGCTTTGAGGGCAGCCTCGAGCAATTGTCGCGGACGGAGTATACGCAGCCTGCTCTGCTGACGGTCAGTGTGGCGGCGTACAAGGTATTTATGGAGGAAATTGGTATATCTCCCGTTTATGCCGCAGGGCATAGTCTGGGCGAATTTTCGGCGCTCGCGTGCGCTGGCGCTATCCGCTTCGCGGATGCCGTGACCCTTGTCCGGGCGAGAGGACGGTTTATGCAGGAAGCGGCGGCGGAAGGGATCGGGGCGATGTGCGCCGTGATGAGAATCGGCAAAGAGACGATTCATGCGGAGTGCGAGCGCGCATCCGGTCACGGCGGGGAGGTTGTCGTTTCGAATTACAACGCGCCGGACCAAATCGTTATTTCCGGGCATGCGGAGGCGGTGCGGACGGCCGCACAAAGATTGGAGTCGCAAGGCGCAAGGCTTTCTTACTTGAACGTCAGCGCGCCTTTTCACAGCCCGCTTATGGCGCCTGCGGCGGCAAAACTGGAAAAAGAGCTGAACCGCTGCGCCTTCGGCCCGTTCCGCTGGCCTGTTTTGTCCAATGTGACAGGGGAGCCTTATTCGGAGCCGGATGAGATCGTGCGGAATTTGGTCGCGCAAATGATATCGCCGGTCAGATGGGACGCGACGATGCGGTATCTCAGCCGCAATGGCGTTGAGAAGGCGATTGAGCTCGGACCGAAAAGAGTGCTGGCCAACCTGGCGAAGACGAATGATCCGCAAATGATAGGCTACCCTTTTGAGAAATTGGAAAATCTGGAAGAAGTCCGCAAAGGGCTGGCGCCGGAATTGCGGGAGCAAGCGCAAAGAAACACCGTCAACAACGTAGTCACAAAATGCCTGACGGCAGCGGTGAGCACGCGCAATACGAATTGGGACGACGATGCATACCGCCGGGGGGTTGTTGAGCCTTACCGGAACATTCAATCGATGCAGGAGCAGCTGGACAAGAACGGAAGTAGCCCCGATTTTGGGCAAATGAATGAAGCGCTGCGAATGCTGAAGCTGATTATGGATACGAAAGGGGTTTCCGAAGCCGAACAAAGGGAACGGTTCCGCGAAATTGTGGAAGATACGGGTACGCGAGAGCAGTTTGCGCACTTCTACAGCGCTTAGCCTACACAATCAGGAGGTGAAGAAGAGTGGAATTCCACGCCATTAAATTGGACGGATTGGCTTTGGAAGAAGACGACGATGTGTACATGGACGAAGTGGCGGAAAGCGATATCGCGATCATTGGAATCGCCGTGAAGTTTCCTTTGGCGGAGACGTTGGAAGATTTCCACGACATTTTGCGGACGGGCGTCGATTGTGTGCGGGAGCTTCCGCCTTCCAGAAAAACGGCGGCAGACCGGTTTTATCGTTATACCGGAACCGATCCGGCCCGGGTTCGCTACGGCGAGGCGGCTTATTTGGAGGAGATCGACAAATTCGATTACCCGTTTTTTAAATTGTCGCCGAAGGAAGCGGGCTTGCTCGATCCGAATCAAAGATTGTTTCTGGAAACCGCCTGGAACTCCATCGAAGATGCCGGTTATGGCGGAAACAAGCTGCAGGGAAGCCGGACAGGCGTTTACCTCGGATACGGGTCCGATTCGGAGTACAAAAAAATGATCGAGCAAGCCGAGCCCGAATCCGCCTCCATGTCGATGGCCGGAAACATCCGCCCGATCATCGCGAGCCGGCTGTCCTACATTTTGGATCTCAAGGGGCCGAGCCTGATCGTGGATACGACCTGCTCCTCCTCGCTCGTCGCGGTTCACTTGGCCTGCCAGGCCATCCGCAACGGGGAGTGCGATGTGGCTGTTGCAGGCGGCATCCAGATTCACCTTCTGCCGGTCAGACCGTTTGAAGTCGGCATCGAATCTTCGACCTCCAGAACGCGGGCGTTCGACGATGCTTCCGACGGCACCGGTACAGGCGAGGGCGTCGTGGCGATCGTGCTGAAGCCTTTGTACAAAGCTCAGGAAGACCGCGATTCGATCTATGCGGTCATCAAATCCAGCGCTGTCAACCAGGACGGCAGCTCGGCCGGAATAACGGCGCCCAATTCGGATGCGCAGGCGGAAGTTATCGCAGAAGCGTGGAAAAGAGCCGGCATCGATCCCGAATCGATAGCTTATATCGAAACGCACGGAACGGGGACGAAGCTCGGCGATCCGATCGAAGTCGAGGGCATACAAAAAGCGTTTCGCATGTTTACGGACAAAAAGCAGTTTTGCGCCATCGGTTCCGTCAAAAGCAATGTCGGCCATCTCGACAATTCGGCGGGAATAGCCGGACTCGTCAAAGCCGTACTATCTTTGAAGCATCGGGAGCTGTTCCCGACGCTGCATGTGAGCCGGCCGAACCGGAAAATCGATTTCGCGGAATCGCCGGTTTACTTGAACGGCAGGCTGGCCAAGTGGGACTCGCAAGCAAGCGTTAGGCGCTGCGGCGTAAGCTCGTTCGGCATTAGCGGGACGAACTGCCATATCGTGCTGGAAGAGGCTCCCGATGCGTTCGGTGGAAGCGATGAGCCCGGGAACAGGCCGCGCCTGTTCGTGCTTTCGGCGAAATCGGAAACGGCTTTGCGGAATTTGGCGCGGAACTATGCCGAATTTTTGGCGGCTCACCCGTCTGCGGATATGGGCGATTTGTGCTGCACGCTCAGCACGGGCAGGGGGCATTATCCTTTCCGCCTCGCTCTTGTCTCCGGCAATGCCGCGGAACTGGCGAGGGCGCTGTCCTCCTTTGAGCGCGACGGGACGACGAGCGGGCGGAGCGCCTATTCGCAACAAGCAAGCCGGGCGGCTGCGGACATTTTGGACCGATATGCGGCGAAGGGCGAGCAGGAGGACGCCCTTTTGCATGAGCTTCGCCTCTTATACGAGAATGGGGCGGATATCGAATGGCACCGGCTCTACAGGCAGGAAAAACGGCGGCGGCTCCATCTTCCGGCGTATCCTTTCGACAAAAAGAGCTGCTGGCTGGATATTCCCGATCTCTCTCCGGAGACGGATGCCCTTGCAGCGGAGCCAGGCGCCGGAGCGGAAAGTCTTATCCATCAAGCGGTTTGGGAAAAAAGCGAAATCGCCCCCGATTTGCAGGGCCGGAAAGCGGCCCGCCATCGTTATTTGCTGTTTAAAGACGGCGATGGGGGCATGGGGGAGCGGCTTGCCGCAAAGCTGAAAGCGGACGGCAGCCGGGTTATCGAGGTGGGGTTCGGCGGCAAGTTTGAAGCCGTGGGTGAGGACGCCTACTCGATTGCGGGCTCGGCGGATGACTACAGGCGGCTGCTGCGGGAAATCGGCGAAGAGAACGTGACCCGAATCGTTCACCTGTCTTCTGTAAGCGATCAAGCGGAGTGTCATACTCCGGACGATCTTGAGGGCAGCTTGAAGCGTGGCGCATACAGTATCGTTCACCTTCTGCAAGCGATGAGCGAGAGCGGCAATACTAACGCGATGGAACTATTTATCGTTTCCGATCACGTTCATGAGGTGAAGGGCAGCCAAGCCCGCGTCAATCCCGAGCATTCGATTTTATTTGGACTGGGCAAAGCGCTCGGCTGGGAGCACAAACATATTCGCGTGCGGTGCATCGATATCGAAGCCGCGTCAGACCTTGACTGCGTGCTGGCGGAGCTGGGTGCGGAAACGAGCGAATACAAGGTCGCTTACCGCAGCGGCGAGCGGTACGTCGAACGAATCGGTCCGATCGACGTGCAGAGCGGGAACGAAAGCCCGATCGAGCTGAAATCCGATGGCGTCTATATCGTAACGGGCGGCTTGGGAGGCATCGGACTGCATGTCGCCAAATGGCTTGCTTCCAGGCATCGCATCCATCTGGCGTTGATCAACCGTTCCGTTTTCCCGGAGCCGCCCACGTGGGATCGCTTGCTAAGCGGCGGTGCGGATCCCAAAATGTGCAGCCGGATTGCCGCTATCCGGGAAATGGAGCAAAACGGCTCCTCCGTGCAGTGTATCAGCGCGGATATCGCCGACGAAAAGCAAGTAAAAGAAACGATCGGCATGTTGAAGATGCGCTACGGCAAAATAAACGGTATCGTGCATGCGGCCGGGATTGGCGATGGCGACTATATAAGCCGTTTGTCGGAAGAGCGATTCGGCGCCATATTGGCCGCCAAGGTGCAGGGAACCTGGCTTTTGGATCGCTGGACGCGCCGGGAGCCGCTTGACTTTTTTGCGCTGTTCTCCTCCGCAATTACGCTCATCGGGGGCGTCGGATCAGGCCCGTACACGGCGGCAAACAGCTATCTCGACGCGTTTGCAGCATACCGGAGCCGCCAAGGCCGGCGGACGTTCGTCATCAATTGGCCCGCCTGGGACAATACCGGTCTTTCCGAAGGCACGTCCGTCGACGAGCAGAAAGAGCTGTTTCACGTTTTGCCTGTCGCGCAGGGCGTTCACGCTTTCGATTTTGCCTTGAACCGCGATTTCCGGCAGCTGTTTGTCGGCAAATGGAACCTTGACTGCCGTCTGTTTGAGCTGGGCGACAGGCTGCCTTTCCGGCTGACCGGGACGCTGCAGCGTCAAATCGGCCTCCGGAAAGCGGAGCAAGCGCCGCTTGCACAAGCGCCGGCTCAGGCGCCTGCGGCTGCGAAGCGCATGCAGCTGAAAGGCAAAGCGGATAGCGAGTACACGGAGATCGAGCAAAAAGTGGCGCAGGCGTGGGTCCAGGTGCTCGGATATGAGGAACTGGACGTTCACGACAACTTTTTTGAAATCGGCGGCGATTCGATTTTGCTGACCAAAGTGCATGCGATCATCGAAGCGCAGTTTCCCGGAAAAACGGCGATTGCCGATTTTTTCACCCATACGACGATCGCTCAAATATCGGCGTTTCTGCAAGGGCCGGAGGAAACGGAAGCAGAAGCGGCGGTTTCATCCGCCGGAGCAAGCGGCGCCGGGCGGGATGTGAACGATATCGCCGTCATCGGGCTTTCGCTCAACATGCCGGATGCCGATCATCTCGCGCAATTTTGGGCAAATATCAGCAATAAGCGGGAGTCGATCAGGAAATATCCGCCGAGCAGACAGAAGGACTGCCAAGGTTTCATTTTGAACTACACCAGCTTGCGCAAACAGGATATCGAGTACAGCTACGGAGGCTTTTTGGACGAAGTCGACGGGTTCGATTACGGCTTTTTCAATTTGTCGCCCAAAGAAGCCATGCTGATGGACCCTAACCAACGGCTGTTTCTGGAAGCTTGCTGGCAATCGATCGAAGATGCGGGTTATGGCGGCGGCAAGCTTGCGGGCAGCCGGACAGGCGTTTATTTGGGCTTTGCGGATTGGCCGGTGTACGGGCAGTACATTACCAAAAAGCATCCATCTCTCGTTCAAATGGCCGGTGCCGGCAATACCCCTTCCCTGATCGCCAGCCGGATTTCTTACCTGCTCGATCTGAAAGGCCCTGCCTTCCTGGTCGATACGGCCTGCTCCTCGTCGCTTGTCGCCGTGCATTTGGCGTGCATGGCTTTGAAAAACGACGAATGCGATATGGCTATTGCCGGCGGCGTCAAAGTATGCCTCATGCCTGTCGACGGCGTTTCCGACATCGGCATCGAATCGTCCAGCAGGCAAACGTGCGCTTTCGACGATCAATCGGACGGCACGGTGTGGGGGGAAGGGACGGTTGCTCTGCTGCTGAAGCCACTAAACCGGGCCGTCGCGGACCGGGACCGCATTTACGCGGTCATTAAAGGCAGCGCGATCAATCAGGACGGCGCATCCATCGGAATTACCGCTCCGAACGCTCCGGCTCAAGAGCAAGTGCTGGTCAAAGCCTGGGAGCAGGCGGGTATCGATCCTGAAACGATAGCCTACATCGAGGCGCACGGGACGGGCACAAAGCTCGGCGACCCGATTGAAATCGAGGGCATCCAGAGGGCGTTCAGGCGGTTTACGGACAAAAAGCAATTTTGCGCGGTCAGCTCGGTCAAAAGCAATGTCGGCCATTTGGACAGCGCCTCCGGCGTGGCTGGTCTTGTTAAAGCGATTGCGGCGCTCGTCTACAAGGAACTGCCGCCTGCGCTGCATGTTTCGAGGCCGAACCGCAAAATTCCTTTTGAGCTCTCGCCCGTCTATGTCAATGACAGAGCGGCGGCATGGGAAGCGGAAGTGGGAATCCCGAGAAGATGCGGGGTCAGCTCGTTCGGTTTCAGCGGCACGAATTGCCACGTCATCCTGGAAGAAGCTCCGGCGGCAGGCTCCCGTACCGGGGGCGGACGGCAAGCCGCACCGGGCGGCCGCCATCTGCTGGCGCTGTCGGGCAAAAGCCGGCCGGCCCTGGAAGCGCTGCTCCGCAGCTACCGGGAATTCGCCGGGTCAGAGTCGGCCGAAGCCGATTTAAGCGATATTTGCTATACGGCAAATACGGGAAGGGGGCATTACGCCCACAGGCTGGCGATTGTCGCCGAGGATCAAGCCGGCTTGCTCGCGAAGCTTCAGCAGCTGTGCGCTGAGGGGCTGGACGGGCCTCTGCCCGAAGGGACGTTTTACGGCGAACACCGCATCATCACCGTTCACAAGGAAAAGCTGCAGCGCGGAGAACTCGCAGCGGGCGAGCGGAGGCGGCTGAGCGCGGAAGCGTCCGCCCTGCTGGATGCGATGCGGCGGAGCGGGCGGCATCAGGCGGATATGAACGAGCTGGGCCGCTTGTACGTATCAGGCGCGGATATTCATTGGGAAAGCTTGTACGGCGATGAAGCGCGGACCAAAGTTCAAGTTCCGCTGTACCCGTTCCAGCGGACGAGGTGCTGGATCGAACCGGAACCGGATGAGCCCGGTATCGAGCAAGAGAACCGGGAACCGCGTTCGGAGGAATCCGCCGTTCCCGTCCGTCTGCAAGGAAGGGAGGATCGCCGCTACACGTCGTTGGAAATAGCGCTGGGCCAAGCATGGGGGAACTTGCTGGGCATTCAGGACATCGACATTTACGACGATTTCTTTGAATTGGGCGGCAACTCCTTGTCGGCGATCCGGCTGGAAGCCGAATGGAGCGATAGCCGGATTTCCGTTTCCGCGGACGATTTGTACCGATTCAGGTGCATCAAGGAATTGGCTGAACATTTGGCCGGCGGCAGCCGGGAGCCGGCGGCGGAAACGAATCCGGCCAAGCCGAACGATAGAGCAGAGCGTCAGTCGAACGACAAAGCCGATCGTCCGCCGAGCGAGCAAGCGGATGACAGCGATGCCGTCATTCTCCCGCGGTTCGAGCCGTTCAACGAAATTTTTTACCAAAATTGCTTTTTCAACTCGATGTTTCCGATTGCGGGCCATTTCGGGCAAAGCATTTTGCCGTTTTTGGTCAACGATCTGATCGTTTACGAATATGCGGGAGAGCAGTTCAGCGCCGGTTACGCGCCGTCGCTTCCGCTGGAGCAGCTGTTCGGACAAGCAGGCCTGCGCGTGGAGACGCGTTATGACAATGCAAACATTGTCGAGGAGATCACGGCAAGCTTGTCCGAGGGAAATCCGGCCGTCGTCTGGGTCGATTCCTTCTATGAATCGATTCGCCGCGACGCCTATCTCAAACAGCATATCGACCATACGCTGCTGGTGTACGGCTATAACCGCAAAGAGCGGATGTTTCACATCATCGAGCACGACAGACGGGAAAACTTGTCCTACAAAAAACGCGTCATTCCCTTTGAGGATGTAAGACGGGCCTGCGCGGGTTTTACCGAGCATTTTGTGAACGAGGGCCTGCATCTGGCCACCCATTTTGTATTCCGCCATGCCCCGGTGCCATCGGACAAAGCATCCGCTGTTCAAACGTTTGCCAAAAATATGGCGGCGGGCAAGGATAAAATCGCCGCCAGCATGAACGTTCTTAACCGGTTCATCGGCACTTACCGCAGCCTGACTGCGTCCGGGGAGGTGTTAAAGGAACATTCCGCTCATTTGGTCGCGTTCATGAATGAGGCGATTACGGTGAAACAGGTGGAAAAGTACCGGTTGACCCAGCTTTTCGGACAAGAAGAAGTGCTGCTCGAAGCGCTGGACGACGTGATCGGCAAATGGGAATACGTCAGAAAAGGAATGGCCAGATTCATGTATCAGCCGGATTTCAATCCGCAGGTTTTTGCGGCGGGCAATGAAAAGCTGGTTCTGCTCGCCGCGGCCGAAAACAAATTCAACGCCCTTCTTTCGTCGCAATTGGAAGCTTGCCTGGAGAAAAGTTCATCACCTAACTAAAGGAGGAATTAAGGTGAAAGACGATATCAAAGATAGAGTCATGCTCATGCTGAAAGATATTTTGGAGGATAGCGAAGGCCGGTTGGAACAAATGGGGCCAGAGGACGATTTGTCCGAATTCGGCGTCAATTCGATGACCTTCATCCGGCTCGTGTTGGCGCTGGAGATGGAGTTCGGGGTTTCGTGGGACGATGATGATTTGCAGTTCCAAAACTTTTTGACCGTGAACAATATAATCAAGTACGTATCGAGCTCTATGCCTTCCAGCGCCTGACCGAACCGATCTCAGCCGGATGTTTACTAATCGATAGAAAGAAGGGACATTTGATGTGGACGAATGCCGGGGCTTTGAGCGGTGACAAGCTCGTCAAGCATGTGGAAAACTTGGTTCCTCATTTGAAGCAATTGACTATTTTTCCTTCGGAAATATGCAATTACCGGTGTTCCTTTTGCCATATATGGGGAGAGACCGGGTGGGCGCTCAAAGAACCGCAAAGAATCATCAAAGAACAGCTCGATATCGATGTGCTCAAACGGTTTATCGATGAAACGGCGGCCGTGAACAGCAAAATCGGCGTCATTTTGACGGGCGGCGAAATTATGCTTTACAAGCATTTCGAAGAGCTGGTGCGCCATCTGCGCAGCAAAAAGATGAACGTGTACGTGAACACCAACGGTTCCCTGATCAAGAAAAGCATTCCCTTCCTGATCGAGAACGTCGTCGTCGTCAATATTTCGATCGACGGCCCTGAGCCGTATCACGACGCTATCCGGGGCAAAAACAGCTTTCAAACGATTTGCGACAATATCGAGGCGCTGCTGCTGGAAAAGAAACGCCGGAGAAAAATGTTTCCGTTCATCAGCATCAACATGGTGCTGTCCCCGTCCAATTACAAAAGCGCCAAACATTTTATACCTTCCCTCCGGGAACGGTTCAAGGACGCTGCGATCATTCTGCACGACACCAAAAGCCCGTGGTCCAAAAGCCGGGACATCTCGGTCAACTTCGCCCCCCTGCTCTACACGACGCATGAAAGAGGACAGGCATACGCCGCTCAAATGAAAGAGCATCTGGACTGCGACGTATCCCCCGCCTGGCAAGGATTCGTCGATGAGTCGATCGATATCGATACCGAATATTTGAAAAGCGATCTTCAAGAAATATGGCGCGCCGAAGGCGTCGACTATTCGGACTACGTCGATATTCACGATTATTACACGGATATCGACAACGTCTTCGGCCGGTCCAAGTGCGTAGCTCCCTGGCATGAACTGATCATCCGCAGAACGGGCGACGTCTATCCTTGCGTCGATCTTCCCGACTATAAATTCGGCAATATTTATGAGCATTCGTTCCAGCATATATGGGAGGGCGAGAGGGCGGACACGTTCCGCAATTATTTGAAAACCGACAATTTGATGATGTGCAACCGGTGCACGCGGCTGTTCGCCGACCCGGAAACGTTTTAACGAGGCGCATTCCGAACCGTCATTCGAAAATGTCATTATCATGGAGGGATGATTGCATGCTGACTGTCGAAAGCTACATTCAAAACATGTTCGCCGAACGAATCGGCGGAGAGCGGTTTGGCAAAGACACCACCGTTTACAAATTCGAGAAAATCAAAAGGGCCCGCGCGCGTGCCCGGGAAGAAAAGCCGGGCATCGCGATTATCGATATGGGGCTCGGCGAACCGGACTGGATGGCCGACGAGCAGGTTGTGGCGGTACTAGCGGCTGAAGCCGCGAAGAAAGAAAACCGCTTTTACTCGGACAACGGTTCGGAGGAGCTGAAAGAGGCGGCGGCCCGATATATGGAGCGCATTTACGGGATAACGGGGTTGAACCCGCAGACCGAGATCAATCACTGCATCGGATCGAAGAGCGCCCTGGCGCAGCTGCCAGCCGCTTTTATCAACCCCGGCGATGTTACGCTGATGACGGCACCGGGATATCCGATCATCGGTACGCATACGAATTGGTTCGGCGGCGAGACGGTCAAGCTCCCTCTGGTCAAGGAACGCGGGTATTTCCCGGATTTGAACGCGCTTCCCGAAGAAACGGTCCGCCGGGCGAAGCTGCTGTATTTGAATTACCCGAACAATCCGACCGGCGCGACGGCAACGAGAGCGTTTTACGAAGAAGTGGTGGCGTTTTGCCGCAAACACGAAATTATCGTCATTTCCGATGAAGCTTACGCCGCCCTTACATTTGACGGCAATCCGCCGCTGTCCTTTTTGAATGTTCCGGGTGCGAAGGAAATCGGCGTTGCGGTGCATTCTTTGTCCAAGGCGTACAATATGACGGGCTGGCGGATCGGCTTCGTTGCGGGCAGCGAGCTGATTGTAAAAGCTTTTGCCCATGTCAAGGAAAACCATGACTCGGGCCAATTTTTGGCTATTCAGAAGGCGGCCGTTTACTGTTTGAACCACCCTGAAATTACGGCTCTCACCGTTGAAAAGTATTCCCGCAGGCATGACAAGCTCGTTGAAGTGCTGCGGTCGGCAGGTTTTGACGTGCAAAAGCCGAAAGCCTCCTTCTTCCTGTACGTGCCGATTCCGCGGGGGATCGAGAACGGAAGGCAGTTCGCCTCGGCGGAGGAGTTTTCCGAATACTTGATCATGGAAAAGCTCATCTCGACGGTGCCGTGGGACGACGCGGGAGCCCATGTGCGGTTTTCCGTTACGTTCGAGGCCGAGGATGAGCAGGCTGAAGACGCGTTGATGCAGGAACTGAGCGAGAGATTGCACGATATCCGCTTTGTGTGGTAGGAAATTACTCACTATAGGTTTGCCGTATGCGCGGTTCCCGGTATGGATTGTACCGGGTTTTTCTTTGTTATAGCCATGCCGGCCGGAAAAAAGTCGTTATAACGTTAATTGAAGTCGGTTTTCGGGTAGAGGGGAACGAACGGCTTGTTCTACAATTGTAATTGTACGCTAGCAACGAAATGATTATAGGGTAGCGGAGGTAGTTGACATGAGTTTATCGATGGGTTTGCAGCTGTTTTCAGTAAAAAATGCGCTAAAACAAGACTTTGTCGGCACTTTGGAAAAGGTCGCGGCAATCGGTTACAAAAATTTGGAGATGGTCATTCGCAAGACGGATGAGGGATTAAGCTTGGGAGGCGACGTTACACCCGCTCAGGTAAGGGAACATCTTGACCGCCTCGGCATGCAAGCCGTCGGCTGCCATACCCAGGTGAATGAGGAGACCGAGTGGGAAGGCATTATCGAGGCCAACCACATCATCGGCAGCAAGGGGATCGGGTGCTCGATCGCGTTTTTTTCCAACCGGGACGACGTGCTGAGATTCAGCGAATCGTTTAACCGGTACGGAGAATTGTGCAAAAAGAACGACCTGGGCTTGTACTATCACAATCATTTTCATGAGTTTCAGGTGTTTGATGGACAGACGGTCATGGACATCATGCTGGAGCATATGGAGAAAGAATTGGTCAAATTCGAGTTCGATACGTATTGGGCGGCCAGAGGCGGCGCAGACCCGGTTCACTGGCTGAACAAGCTGGGGGACCGCTGCGAAATGCTGCATCAAAAAGATTTGCCGGCCGCGGCCAAGCCCGTGAACTGGTTCGACGTCTTCGGAGCGGACAGTCCTATTACGATCGATGAGCTGTATAAGACGCAGGATCCCGGTCATTTTTCGGAAGTGGGCGAAGGCGTTCTGGACATCCGCTCATTTATCCGAGCCGCGCGCAGCATCGGGGCCGCCAAATATATGTTCGTCGAGCAGGACGTGACTGCCAAAGACGAGCTGGAAGGCATTGCGATCAGCTATCGCAACTTGGAGCGATTGTTGAAAGAAGCCTGATAAGAGGGGGGCCGGGTGCACCTCTTTTTTCTTGTCTGCGGCAGCCGTAGGGGGGCACGGTCGGGGACGGTCAAGGCAATGAAGATTGCCTCGAACCGACTCGCAGCTCTGACGCTCTTCGATGCGCTGGGGCTGCGAACTATTTTGCAAATCTTAGGCTGCCCAGAAACCCCCGCGTTAGAGGAGATAGCCTCAATTTGCCTGGCTGCACGAAGAAAACCTGCAAAAATACATGAATTTGCGTCCTTAATCGCTCGCCGCGAACAATTCCTGCAATTGTGCAGGCTTTTCGCCGCGAACATGGGCTCAGGTTCATTTTCATCGAAAATTCCTGCACAATCGCAGGCTTTTCTCGGAAATGAACCATTTTTATGGAAAAAGCCTGCACTTTTGCAGGCTTTCTACCACGCGCGACGACTGGCTGGCGGATTTGCGGTTTCTTTGGCGGCGAAGTGCCGCGCATATGACGTTAAAAACGGTGAAACGGGTAGTTTGCGAGCAAGTTTGGCCTTAGCCTCGGCCTCATGCTCTACGATAACGGTAAAACCAATCAGGTGTATTACGAATCCCCCCGACTGAGCTGTTCCGGGACCAAGACAATTTAGTAGGTCTTTTTACATTTTTCCTTATACTTGCGTTGAGTTGACCTTGCTCATTTCAGCGAGCATACGTTTGCGAACGATGAGGGGATTGAGATCGGGAGATAAGATGTACTTCGCGTAGTCTGAGGCACTATTTTCGATTTGGTCATCTGCCGCTTTGACCGCGCCATAAAATTTGTAATGCGGCAGGAAAGTCATGCCGATTTGATTGGCAAACGCTTGAATGGGGCGGATCAGTTCGCTGATTGTATAGCCGATTAAGCCGCCCGACTGATAGGAGGATTCATCGCCTCCGATCGACATGGCCAGGACGAGTTCTTTCCCCGCAACGGTTTTGCCGCCAGCTCCGAACAGCCAGGATGTCGTAAACACGTCATCGAGCCATTGCTTGAGCAAAGCCGGTGTGCTATACCACTGGATTGGAAATTGCAGCACGATGCGGTCATGCTGTGCAACGAGGTCTTGTTCATGTTCCGCGTTGATTACAAAATCGGAGTATGCCTGATATAGTTCATGAACCGTTATTTGATCGGGGTATCCACGCAATTCCGCCAACCAGCGTTTATTTACGCGAGACTGTTCGATCCTCGGATGAGCTGCAATGACTAGAATTTTCATCGATAGCCTCCCTTCGTTTCGGCCTCGATGGTTTCTTTCATAACCTCTGCTCCGCGATTTACACGTGCTTGAATTTCGGCAGCAAGATGTTCCGGGAGGAAATCGGTTATCCATACGAGCTTGGTGCCGTTGTCGCCATGTGGGAAGACTTGGAAGGATGCATGATGATGCAATAGCGGCATACGTCCTTCTTTTACCGCGTACGCCATTCTCCGTTCCTTTTCATCAACGGAAACGATGAGCTCGCGAACCATGCCGCCTTTTGGCAGAATGAGCGTTCTTTCGTTACCGTTCATAAGGGTGTTCTCGGTATAGCCGGGGACCAGACGATGATGGACAGCACCTACGTCGCTGACCGCATCCCATACTTGCTCAGGCGAGGCATCAATCAAAATCTCTTTGTAAATCGTTGGCAAATGATCACGCTCCTTGAGTTCATTATATTTTTGGTTGAGAACTCAGTCAACCATAAATCGAAAAAAATTAATCCGGCTTGAAAAACGAAACTGCCGATGCGGCTATTTGTTGGACTTTTTCGCTCATTTCGTTGTTTATTTCCGTTTCCGTCAAATTTTGGGCGGCCAGATCTTGAAGAAACTGATCCATGTAACTCATTCCCTGAGAGACCGCTCCCCAAAATTGCATGGCCATAAGGTTTGCGTCTCCCTGACGGATGACTCCTTGATGAATTCCTTTGTCAATCGCTTGCGCCATCGGCTTGATAAAGCTCTTCATCCATTCAAAGGGCGACAATTCCCCGGGCTGATACAGATGATGCAGATCCAGACTGATTCGCATATAAAAACGTTGGGTCACGGGATCTTTAATGATACGTTCGCAGACGAGCAGGGCATAGCTTTTGAATTGCTCGAGCACTGGCGTATCCTGTTCAAAATGCTCAGTTGTGTAGTTAAGGGAGCGGTCCATCATGCTTTCGTAAAGTTCCCGAAACAGGCTTTTTTTATTTTTGAAGTAGTAATACACCAGTCCATGTGCAAGGCCCGCCTGATTTGCAATGTCACTCAATGTCGCGGCCGAAAAGCCCTTTGACACATAGACGTGAACGGCTGCCTGCAAAATCTCTTGCTTACGCTGCGCTCGAATAGACTCGTTCTGTTCCTTTGTACGGGGAGACATGTCTTCACACCTTGCTTACATTTTTTATTACCAGTATACGTGAAAGCGATCAAGATGGAAATCCGCACCCTGCCTTTCGCCCAAACGTCAATAAAGGGTTGTCCCATAAGTCATCAAAACGACGAAGGGACAGCCCTTTGTTTTTTAAACTTTGACCAATTCAATCCCGCATTTCTCAATCGTTTGCACCCATTCGTCCGTTACGTTGTTATCCGTAACAATCATATTCGCGCTTTCCAGCGGGGCGAACAAATGCAAGGAGCGTTGATTGAATTTGGAGGAATCGGCGAGGATGTAAGTCATTTCGCTTGCCTGCGTCATGCAATGTTTGATTTCCGCCTCCGCGTAGTCATGGGTCGTGAACCCCTTAATGGTAATGCCGCCGGTCGATATAAAAGCTTTGTTGACGTTAATGTTTGTAAAAAACTCTCTGGAGGTGCTGCCGATGAATGATTTGGAAGGTTTCCTCATCTCGCCGCCGCACATCATCAATGTAATATGTTCCATATTTCTCAGTTGATACGCGGCATTCAGGGAGTTCGTGACTACCGTAATGTCCCGAAGCTGGGATTCAGCCATAGCAACGGCAATTTGATACGTTGTCGTACTCGAATCCAAAATGATCGTGTCATAGGGTTGAATTAATGTCAAACAATAGTCGGCAATTCGCCGTTTCTCCGATTCATGCTGACTTTCTCTCAAGTCCAGGGGCGCTTCGTCGATATAGCGCACGCCTCCGTGAAATCTGCGAAATTCTCCGGTTTTCTCAAGCTTCAACAGATCTCTGCGAACGGTCATATCGGAAACATCGAAATGTTCCATGAGATCCTGCACGGAGACGCTCTTCTTTAACTTAATCAACTCGGAGGCTTGTTTTAATCGTCTTTCTGACATTGGAGTTCCTCCAGCTTGCAAAATGTTTATATAAACATACTAAGTTAAAAAGCCTCTTTTTGTCAAATAATTCGCTGGGTATATAAACAAAATCAAAACAATATGGATGAGAAATAAATCATTGCAGTAAATCAGGGCACAAAAACGCGTATTTGGTTAGATTTTTCCAACGTGAATATAAACAATTTGAGTGATTTTGATCTATTTTTAAGTAAAAATGTTGGAATTATAGCAATGAAACTTGCTGTAAGCGCATATAAAAGTTTTAATTGTTTGTTTTATGTTGACTATCAAACAAAATGTTGTTAATATGATCATGGAAATACAACCCAATTAAAGGAGACGGATGATCTATGTTAATGACGATGAGCGAGTTGTTGTCGGTTGCCTACAAAAATAAATTTGCTGTGGGTGCTTTTAACGTCGGCAACGGGGAATTTTTACGGGCAATTCTGGAAACGGCGGAAGCGCACGAATCTCCGGTTATTTTGGCAATCCATCCTTCCGAGCTTGAATTTTTGACGGACAGCTTTGTGGCGTTTTGCCGGGAAGCGGCGAACAAGGTTAAAGTGCCGGTCGTTATTCATCTGGACCACGGCGCCGCGAACGGGCAGATCATCCGGGCGATTCGCTGCGGCTTTACGTCAGTCATGATAGATGCGTCTACATACAGCTTTGAAGAAAATGTAAGAAGAACCCGCGAGGCTGTGGCCATCGCCAAGTCGGTGGGGGTTTCCGTCGAAGCCGAGCTCGGTACGGTAGGCCAAGCGGAAGGAAGCATGGAAGGGGGAGAGGAGGAGATCATGTATACAGACCCTCAAGAAGCGGCGGAATTCGTATCTCTGACCGGAATCGATACGCTGGCTGTAGCTATCGGCACCGCTCACGGCATGTATCCGAAATCCAGAAAGCCAAAGCTGCAGCTGGAACGTTTAAAGCAAATTGCATCTGTAGTGCCCATTCCTTTAGTGCTGCACGGCGGTTCCGATAACGCTCCCGAAGAAGTAGCCGAATCGATCCGGCTCGGTATTAGCAAAGTGAACATTTCGACGGAAATGAAAAAAGCATTTTTCACGCAAATGCGCGCGGAATTCGCAGCCCGCGAAAAAGAATGCGAGCCGACGGTTTTATTTCCGGCCCCTATCGAAGCCGCCAAAGCTTTGATATTGAAAAAAATGGAGCTATTCGGTTCAACCGGGAAAAGCGCCCTATACTAATTTCGGGGAGTTGGGTATATGCTGACTCATTTGGAAAGGGAAGAAGCCAGGAAAAAAACGATGGACTATTTCAAAAGCGCGGGAATTGTCCTTACTCCCGGCGAACAATCGCAAATTGAGATTACGGATTTTGGTCTGGGAAATTTGCAGCGAACCGGATTGCAATTATTTACTTATGTCAACATGCCTCGTTATTGTGCAAAAGAGCTTGTACTGTTCCCGGGGCAAACTTGTGCGGAACATGCCCATCCTCCGATCGATGCCGGGAATCCGGGCAAACAGGAAACTTTTCGCTGCCGTTCGGGTCTTGTGTATCTTTATGTGGAAGGGGAGGCGGCGCCTCATATCAAGAGCTGCGTGCCACGTGGCGATGAAGCGTTTTATACGGCTATGCACGAAATTATGTTGCGCCCGGGGGAGCAGTATACGATTCGGCCTAATGTCAAGCATTGGTTTCAAGCCGGAGCCGACGGAGCCATTATAAGCGAGTTTTCCTCCATAAGCTTGGATGAGTATGACGTGTTTACCGATCCGCGGGTCGTAAGAACGGTTTAAACATACAGCCGTATGTTTACGCCGATTTGAACACGCTTACATATCGTGCGGCGATGTGGATCGACTTTCAAAAATGAATGGGGAGGCGTTGATTTTGCAAAAAAAACGTTGGTTTGCTTTAACCGTTCCCGCATGTATGGTTGTGGCCGCAATCAGTGGATGCGGAGGGCAAGCGCAAGTAACCGGCGGGGATCGTGCAGCCCAGTCGCCAAGTGCGGCAGCATCGGCATCGGCATCCGCTCAAAGTTCAGATGCAAAGCCGGCTCCGAAAGTAACCATCAATTTTGCCGGGATGAAAACTTTTGGCGAAGATTCCTGGACGGAATTGGTCAAACAATTCGAAAAGGAAAATCCTGATATTGCCGTCAAAGTGAATCAACTCCCCGCTCCTTCGGAAAGCACGGCTATACATCAATATTTGGTCACCGCCTTATCCTCCGGACAAAACGATGTTGACGTATTTACCGGCGATGTCATTTGGGTGCCCGAATTTGCCGCCGCCGGATGGACGGAACCGACGGATGCGTACATTACGGATAAAGATAAATATTATCCCGGAGTCATCGGCGCGCTAACCTATAAGAAGCAATTGATGGCCGTGCCCTGGTATGTCGACGGAGGTATGCTGTTTTACCGCAAAGATTTGCTGGACAAATACAATCAGCCCGTGCCCAAAACGTGGGACGAATTGGCGAAAACCGCCAAGCTTATACAGGAAAAAGAGAACAACTCCAAATTGCAAGGCTTCATGTGGCAAGCGAAGCAGGCTGAGGTTCTCGTTTGCGATTTTGTGGAATTTTTGACAAGCGCCAATGGAGCGGTTTTGGATGAGAGCGAAAAACCGGTCATCCACAGCCCGGAAGCCGCCAAGGCGCTGCAATTTATGAAAGACTCGATCGCGAGCGGCTTGAGTCCGAACTCTGTGCTGTCGTCCGACGAAGAACCGAGCAGAACCGTATTCACGGACGGAAATGCGATTTTCCTGCGCAATTGGTCGTATACCTGGAACGTATCGCAAGACGAGAAAAGCTCGAAGGTAGCGGGAAAGGTCGGCGTCGCTCCGCTGCCGTCTTTTGACGGAGGCAAAAGCGCTTCCGCCATGGGCGGATATCAATTTATGGTTGCGAAAAATTCCAAAAATAAAGAAGCGGCCGTTAAATTCGCTAAATTTTTGTCCAGCGAAAAATCGCAGCTGTACTTTGCCAAAAAAATGGCGTTCAGTCCGACGCGTCCGGCGGTTTTGGCCGATGAAGAGCTCAAGAAAAGCGTGCCGCTTCTTTCCAATCTCGACAATGTGTTCAGGGGCACTATCGCCCGCCCGGTTAGCCCTAAATATCCGCAAATCTCGCTGAAGCTGCAGGCCGGCATTTCCGCGGTGCTGGCAGATAAAATGCCGATCGATAAAGCGCTGGCCGACCTAGACAAGCAAATGAACGACCTGTTGAAATAACTGCGCCCAAGTCCATGAGCTGCGTTGTCCGCGCAGCTCAAAAGGTGGTCATAGATGATGCCAAGAATGAAAAGACAGCATAAATCGATGCTGGCCGGATATTTGTTCATAGCTCCCGCACTGCTGATTCTAATGGTGATCGGATTTTATCCTTTGATGCGGACGTTCATCTTGAGCTTTTACGACACGACATTTATTAATCCGGTATCCGCGTTCGTCGGAATAAGGAATTATGTCGACTTAGCGGGCGATGTATGGTTTAAGGTTGCATATAAGAATACGTGGCTGTTTACGATGATTTCAGTTATTTTGGAAGCCGTATTGGGACTCGGCATCGCTCTGCTGCTCGACAAAAAGCTGCCAGGCCGAAAATGGGTCAGAGTGAGCGTCCTTATTCCATGGGCGATTCCAACGGTCATTTCCGCCAGGATGTGGCAGTGGCTGTACAACGGCGATTTTGGCTTGATCAACTATCTGCTTGCCAAAGCGGGAATCATCGGGTCTTACCAAAATTGGCTGGGCGACAGTTCGTCCGCTTTGTGGGCGGTCATCATTGCGGATGTGTGGAAAACGACGCCTTTCATGGCCCTCATCCTGCTTGCAGGCCTGCAAACGATTTCGGAAGAAATATACGAAGCTGCGGATATTGACGGCGTGCGCCGCTGGCAGCGGTTCCGGCTCATTACATTCCCGCTGCTCTTGCCAACCTTATTGACTGCTTTTTTATTGCGGGCATTGGACGCTTATCGGGTGTTTGATTTGATCTACGTCTTGACTGGCGGGGGACCGGCCAACTCGACGGAAGTGTTGTCGAGCTACGCGTATAAAACGACGTTTTCCGCGACACAGGTCGGGTATGGCGCTTCCATGGCGGCGGTGATGGCCGTATCCGTGCTTATCTTTGCTGTGATCATCCAATATTTGCTGCGCCGCACCTATGTTTGGATAGAAGGTGAAAACTGATATGCAGCGCAAACAAATAGTGAAAGCGTTTCTTTTGCTGCTGTACGCCGCAGTTATAATTTTTAATGTCGGACCGTTTCTGTGGCAAATCATTACGTCATTTAAGCTTGATCGCGATTTAAATTCTTTGCCTCCTATTTTACCGCCCGAATTTACGCTATCCCATTATAAAAATGTGCTGGAATCGAATTTTATCCGATTCATTGCCAACAGCTCTATCGTAGCGGTCAGCGTTACTTTCATCTGTCTTCTTTTAGGAAGCTTGGCTTCCTATTCGATCGCAAGATTGCCGATTAAGGGAAAAGGGCTTGCCCTCGGATTATTTTTGGCAACCTCGATGTTTCCGCAAATTGCCGTGGTCATTCCGCTGTATTCGTTTGTGAAACAAATCGGTTTTTACAACAGCTATACCGGACTCATTATTTCTTACATGCTGTTTTGCCTGCCTTTATCCGTTTGGCTTTTGTACGGATTTTTTCGGGATTTGCCTCGCGATCTTGAGGAAGCTGCGGCGGTGGACGGCTGCGGGATTGTCCGAACGTACTGGCAAATTGCGCTGCCTTTAATCATGCCGGGTATTGTTTCTGCGGGACTGCTCGTTTTCATCGCCTCATGGAACGAATTTTTGTTGGCGCTTACGCTGACGAATAACATTCAATCGCAGACAATTCCGGTAGGCATCGCTTTATTTCCCCAAATGTTTTATGTCCCGTGGGGCGATATGTCCGTCGCTTCCATCGTCGTTACTTTGCCGCTAATTCTCATCGTTATACTTTTTGAAAATAAATTAACTAAAGGTTTGATAGGTGGTGCGGTAAAAGGATGATACGAATCGCCTGCGGTTTTACGGCCAACGCCGATGCGACGGGAACATTAAATGAAGCCCTGCTAGACCGGATTCAACAACGATGTACATTACCAAATATGTCTGCCGCCCCTCCGGTATCTTATATTTCCTCTTGGGATGAGTTGTACAAAGCGATTGTTTGGAGCGTTCAAAGGGGAAGCGGCGCGGAATATATCATTACAAATGAAAGCGTTTTAGCGGAGATGGACAGCCTGACGGATTGGAGTTGGGCCGTAGGCGGAACAGGCCTGCAGGCGGCAAGCGCTGTTTGCGCAGCGGGGTATGGCGCCGTCGTTAATTTTCCCGTTTGGTCGAAAGATTTCGATTTTCTCGTTTCCCAAAGCGGTCTTGAAATGGAATTGAAGGAACACGGACGCCCTGCTGTTCATTATATTTTGGAGTACAATCGGGAGGACGTCTCCAACCGGATCATTCTGCGGGGCTTGAAAGAGTTTGGCAAACGTTTGATTGCCCCCGGTTTTGCGGAGCGTTTGCGAAATAAGCCGGACAAATGCCGTTGGCTGCTTATATCGGGATACAACGCTGCCGATGCCGCTGAGGATATGGTTGAATTGTTGGCGGAAACCAAACAATTTTTGCAGACGCTGGGCGAATGCCGCCTGCCTGTTCATCTGGAATTGGCGGCGATATTTTCGAGGGACGATCAGTATCGCATCATTCATGAGCTTGGGCCGCTGGTGCAAAGCATCGGATTAAACGAAGATGAACTGGGCGAGCTGTTTCCAACGGAGCGGCCGCTGCTGGAGCTGAACGATGACCGGCTGATCGGCATGTTGCTGGAAGCGCACAACCTGTTTAAAGCGCCGAACTTAATTGTCCATACGCATCAGTTCGCTGCGTGCGTAACGAGCGGGAGCCGTTCCGGGTGGAAAGAGGCGCTGAGCAACGGCGTTCGATTTGCGGCATCCAAAGCTGCCGAAGGGCGTTTTTGCACGCTTTCCGAAATCGAAACGTGGGAATCGGCGCTGCAGCCGCATCCGCGGGGAGCAAGACTGGCGCAAGCGGCGGAAAAAACAGACAGCGTGATTATCGTTCCCGCATTGAAAGCCCGGGCGGTATGCACGGTAGGACTAGGCGATACCTTTACAGGCGGTTTGCTATTGACTGCGCCAATTTCGGCGGCCCCGGGGGAGAATGAGGGGGCTTGATCCCGATCCGATCAGGCCGCTTCTTCCTCCCCGGTGCATCGGGAACACGATGACATGGCCTTGCCTACTCCTTATTCATATGCGTCATATAGTACGCCTTGCGGAAATCCGTGGGCGTTATTTTTTCGTATTTTTTGAACAGTTTCATGAAATATTTTTCATCGCGGATGCCTACCGAATAAGAAATTTCCTTGATGCTTTGCGTTGTCCGAAAAAGCAAATCCTTGGCCTTCGAAATGCGCAGGACATGGATGTATTCCAGCAAATTCATGCCTGTCTTTCTTTTAAAGCAGCGGGACAAATAGTCCTTGTTGTAGCTGAATTTATCGGCAATTTCAGTGACGGAAATCGGTTCCGAGGCATGAATGCGGACCCATTCGGCGATCCGTGCCATCGTATTGTCCTCATCGCGGCGGGGACGGGCGGTCGCAGGATGAAAGCCGGCAATCGCCTGTTCCGACAATTCGATCAGGAGCGAGGTCAGGAAGTAATGGACGCCGAACCGGGTGGAATAATTCGAGTTATTGAGATGCTGCAATTGCTGAAAGATGATGTTGATGCGCTCGATGGTCGGGGATTTGAAATATAGCGGGATGTACACGGACGTGTTGAAGCGGTGCGCTTCCGGGTCTGTTTGCAGCAGACGGATTTCATCGGCGACGGTTTGAACGTCGGCGATATGGTGCTCGCCGGGGCATATAAAGTGGAACCAGTAGAAGGAAAGCCCTTTGCGGCTGGGCGCGCAGCCCTGATGGATGCGGTTCGGCAGCAGCAGCAGCATGTCCCCGGGTTTTACCGCGTATTGAACATTTTCCTGCTCGATATAAAGCGTTTCTTTGACGCCGATAATCATCTCGAAGCTGTCGATCGTTCGCCGCGAATGTATCCAGGGCGCGCCGGATTCGAATTGTCCTCCAGATATGAATTCAATTGGGGCGGTTATGTTCGCTTTCAGAAGCTTCATTGGAGCGGCCACATCCTTTCCGGCTGATTACCTCCCTATGTTATCCAAAAAGGTAAGTTTTGTACACCTATTGTTGGTTTGAGACTGCCGACAGAATGAGGGCCGCGGTGCTATCATTAAGCCATTGGTACAAAATGTAGCCGGACGGCTAAGGGAGGAAACCTATGAAGCCAATGCGCGCCATTCCTTTGAAGCAGGTCAAGATTGACGATTTTTTCTGGTCGAAGCGTCAGCAATTGATTCGGGAGACCGCCATTCCTTACCAGTGGGATGCGTTGAACGATACGATTCCGGACACCGAACCGAGCCATACGGTGGACAATTTCCGGATTGCCGCCGGAGAGTTGAAGGCGGATTTTTACGGGCAGGTGTTCCAGGACAGCGACCTGGCCAAATGGCTGGAGGCCGCCGCCTACGCCGTCTCCCTGAAGCGGGATGACAAGCTGGAGCGCATAGCCGACGAAGTGATCGAGCTGCTGGAACGTGCTCAACAGGAGGACGGTTATTTAAACACCTACTTCACGGTGGCAAAGCCCGGGCGGAAATGGACCAATTTGCGCGACGATCACGAGCTGTATTGCGCGGGCCATCTGATCGAGGCGGCAGTCGCTTACTACGAGGCAACGGGGAAAAAGAAAGCGCTTGACATCATGACCCGTTATGCCGACCATATCGCCGCCGTCTTCGGCCCGGAACCCGGACAAATTCGCGGATATGACGGACACCCGGAAATCGAGCTCGCGCTGGTGAGGCTGTATCGTGCGACCGGCAACGGCAAATATTTGGAGCTGAGCAAATATTTCGTCGAGGAACGCGGCCGGGAGCCCTATTTTTTTGATGATGAGGAGAAGAAGCGTACCGAGCACCGGGTGGCGAAGCGCAGGGCGGACTATTTTCAGGCGCATCTGCCTGTGCGCGAGCAGACAACCGCCGAAGGCCATGCGGTCCGGGCGCTGTATTTGTTCAGCGGTGCAGCCGATATTGCGGCCGAATATAACGATACAGGCTTGCTCGAAGCTGCCAAGACATTGTGGCGCAACGTGACGCAGAAGCGGATGTACATTACGGGGGGCATCGGTTCCAATGAATATTGGGAATCGTTCACCGTGGATTACGATCTGCCCAACGACCGGGCTTACACGGAAACTTGCGCAGCGATCAGCCTGATGTTCTGGGCGAACCGCCTGCTGCAAATCGAAGCGGACCGGGAATACGCCGATGTCATGGAGCGCGTGCTGTACAACGGCATTCTCAGCGGCATCTCGCTCGACGGCAAACGGTATTTTTACGTCAACCCGCTTGAAGTTTGGCCGGCCGCCTGCGACCTGCGCGAAGATTTGCGGTCGGTACAGCGGGAGCGGATGCCGTGGTTCGGCTGCGCTTGCTGTCCGCCGAACATCGCCAGGCTGATCGCTTCGCTCGGACAGTACATCTACTCCTACGATGAAGGGCAGCAGGAATTGTTCGTGCATTTGTACATAGGCGGCAGCGTGCGGCAAACGATTCACGGAAACGGCGTGGAAATTCGCCAGCAAACGAATTATCCGTGGGATGAGCGCGTAACGCTGACCGTTGCGGGGGAGGCGGAGCAGATGGGCGAGTTCACAATAGCGCTCCGTTTGCCCGCTTGGTGCAAAGATGTTCGCATTGCCGTCAACGGAGCCCCGCTCGATCTTGCCGATTGCACGCACAAAGGCTATGCAAAAATAAAGCGGGAATGGCGGAGCGGCGACAGCATCGAAATGACGCTTCCGATGCCGGTTGAAAAAGTGCGCGCTCATCCGAAAGTGCGGGAAAATGCCGGGAAGCTTGCTTTGCAGCGCGGTCCGATCGTATTTTGCCTGGAGGAGGCGGACAACGGCGGCAACTTGCGGGACCTCTGGGTAACGGCGGGCTCGCGTTTCTCGGCAGCATTCCAGCCGGACTTGCTGGATGGGGTGACCGTTCTCGACGGCGAAGCGTGGCGGTCGGCCGGCGGCTCCGATTCGGACAGCTTATATGCGACCGCCGAATACGAAAGAACGCCGGTTCCGATCCGCGCGATCCCTTATTACGCATGGGCGAACCGGGAACCGGGCGAGCTCGCCGTGTGGCTCCATGAGTACCGCAAATAAGCGAATAGACGATTTTTCCCTGGCGGGTTCATGAAGCCGGGGAATTTTTGTATCGTTAGGCAGCGATGATTGACAGATCGGGAGGTGCTTGGTTTGTTCCGCAATTTGAAAGAATCGCTCAGTGTGCGCACGATCCGCGGCAAGTTTTTTTTATTCGCGACGTATTTGATCCTGATTCCGATGGTTCTGCTCAGCATTACGTTTTACCAGATCGCCGCCAAAAAACTCGGCTCCAATGCGATGGACCACGCGACCGCTTCGCTGCGGATGGAGGAGCTTTATATGGACCGGGTCATCAAGGAATTGAGCGACCTAACCAATGTCATATTGGGCGACGCGGAAATACAGCGGATTTTGTCCAACAAGTCCGTGGACGATTTTGAGTACATTCTCAATGTCGACAAAGTGACGAAGCTGATGAACGTTTACACGCAAACGAAGCCGTTCATAACGTCTTATTTGATTTATGCCAAGCATGGCAGCGAAAAAAAGCAGTTTTACCGGGGGAGCATCGCCGATTCCGTCTTTTTCGGCTCGCGGCACCTGCTGGACCCGGACATGGCGAACCGCTATTACAAGCAGCTGCTGGAGCGCAATTTGCTGCTCTGGATCAATGAGGACCCTTTTGCCGGCAATAATGCGAGCGCGAATTCGAACCGGATGATCGTCGGCAAGCTGCTGAAAAAAACGGAAGGGGATTACGAGAATCTCGGTTTCGTGATGCTGGAGATCGATAAAGCGGTATTTTTTCAGGGGCTGCAATTTTTAAACCAGTCGGAGAAATCGCAAATTTTCGTGCTGAACGAGCAGGGCGAGCTGCTGTATCATATGCCGCAATTAGCCGGGGAGCAGGAGAGCGGGGCCGCTCAAGTGCTGCGCAAGTTCCATCTGACCGAATCGGTCACGAGGCAGAAGCTGGGCTGGAACGGGAAGACGTATATCGGCGCCGCCATGACGAACGAAAGAACCGGCTGGAAAATTGTTAACATGATCGAATACAACAAGCTGTTTGAGGATGCGAACGAAATCGGCACGATTACGATCAAAACGTTTTTGTTTGTTTTGCTGATCGGCTGGCTGATTGCGCTGCGGCTCAGCAATTCCGTCAGCCGCCCGCTCCACAGGCTGCGCTCGATGATGGCCGTCAACCACTTGACGTCCGCTGACAGCTACAAGTTCAATACGGCCGATGAAGTCGGCCAGATCGGCGCCAAATTCGTGCGGATGACCGAGGAAAACCAGCGGCTGAACCAGCAGGTGTACGACGCTCTGCTCAAGAGCAAGGAGGCGGAAATCCAGGTGCTGCAGGCCCAGATCAATCCGCATTTTTTGTACAATACGCTGGAGGCGCTCAACGGTTTTGCCGTTGCCAACAACCAGCCGGTCATGAGCGATGTCATCGGGGCGTTCGGCAAATTTTTTCGCATCACGCTGAGCAAAGGGAACGATTTGATCACCGCAGCCGATGAGCTTGAGCATGTTTCCGCCTACGTGAAAGTGCAGCAGTTCCGCTTCAAAGACAAGTTCGAATGGATTTCCGAAGTGGACGAGGGCATGATGGCGTATTTTGTGCCGAAATTGATTTTGCAGCCCCTTGTGGAAAATGCGATTTATCACGGCATGAAGGACAAGACGGGCACAGGCATGATTATGCTGACCGGCGAATGGGCGGATGGCGTGCTGAAATTTCATATTACCGACGACGGGCAAGGGATTACGGAGGAAAGGTTGAAGGAAATCAGGGATTCGCTGAGAGACGCCCAACCGGGCAAAATTTACGGCTTGAAAAATGTCCACGACCGGCTGCGGCTCCGGTTCGGCGAGCAGTTCGGGGTGCAAATTTCCGGCGAGGCAGGGGCTTATACGACCGTATCGGTAACGATGCCTGCGATTTCGCAGCATAGCTTGCAGCAAGCAAAGTATGTGACTGGAGGCGATGGAAATTGATCAAGGTCATGATCGTGGATGATGAGTTCTATATACGCGAAGGACTCAAAAAGGCGGATTTGTGGGACGAGTTGGCGCTCGAGTGCGCGTGCGAAGCGGAAGACGGCGAACAGGCGTGGGACGTCTACCGCATCGTAAAGCCGGATATTGTGCTGCTGGACATCAACATCCCCAAAATGAACGGTATGGAGCTGGCCCAGCGCATTCGCGCAGACAACGAGGACATCCCGATTATTTTTCTCACCGGATACGACGAATTCGAGCTGATGAAAGAAGCGATCTCCCTGCAAGCGTCCGATTATTTGCTCAAACCGGTGATCCGCGACGAACTGCATGACGCGCTGCGCAAAGCGAAGCACCGGGCGCTAAAGCGGGCGGGCCAGCATCAGAACCTGGACCGTTTGCGGCAGCAGGTCGATTCCTACAGCAAGGCGGCCTACGAGCAGTGGATGATCGAGCTGCTGCAGCAGCGGCGCCCATTGGGCGAATGCTTGGCTTTGCTCGCTCCTTTGGGCATACATTTCGATGATGACAGCTGTTACGCCGTAATTTGCAGTGAGTTGGATGATTGCCAGCCGCAAACGGACGGTCATCAGGGCCAGGATTCCCAGCCCAGCCGGTATGCGTTCCGCAAGCTCGTTGAGCAAGCGCTGGAGTCGTTTGAGCGTGTACATATTTTGAATGACAACTCTTGCAGAGTCATTGTTTGGGTCGTTTGTCCGGAAGCCGGCAGCGACAGCTTGAGCGGAATTGCCAGACGATTGCGCAGCGTCTTCGGCGAATGTTTGAAAGCGGAGGTCAGCATCGGGATCAGCGGCCAGGTCAAGGGGGTGGGGCAAGTTCATACCGCCTATATCGAAGCGCTGCGCGCGGTCGAGTACAAGGCGATCGTCGGGTGCGGGCAAACGATTCCGTATTCGTCCATTCGCCTAACGGTGTCGCCTCCTAACCGGCTGCTCAACAAAGAGCTGTATTTGCTGAGCGAGATGCGGGCGGGCAATGACGGGAACGTTTTAAACGTTTTGCGGGAATGGTCCGAGGAATTGCGGGGAATGTCCTGGAGCGAGGTGAAGCTGGTCGCTTCGCACCTTATTTTGTTCGTCATGCGGCTGTTCAAGGAAGCCGGGCTGCGAAGCGAGGCCGTTTCTTACGCCAGCCCTTTGATGGATTTGGACAACTGCCGGACGCTCGGCGAATTGCTTGACTTTATGACCGCTTATATGGCCGAGGTCAGCCGGATGATCCGCCAGTCCCGGGAAGTGCCGGCGCACAAGATGATCGAACAGGCGAAGGCGTGGATTCGCTGCCATTTGTCCGAAGACCTCAGCTTGGTCAATCTGGCCCAACACCTGAATATTAGTCCGAAATATCTCAGCATGCGGTTCAAACAGGCGACGGGCGAAACATTCGGCGAATTCTCGACGCGGATCCGGTTCGAACGGGCCAAGGAGCTGCTGATGGACCCTTCGCTGAAAATTTTGGATACGGCCGTACAGGTAGGCTTTACGGATACGAACTATTTCAGCATGGCGTTCAAGAAGCATATCGGAGTGACGCCAACGGAATACCGGAAGCGGTTTTTATAAAGTTTGTATGAAGTTTTATGAAATCATCTTACCAAAACAAAGAGCATGAGGACATATTCGATTGTCCGCGCGGACGCTCCTTCCCATAATAAAGAGGTAAGCCAAAATCAGTCTTATGAAGAGGGGAGCCATCTTATGAAAAGTAAAAAATGGTTCATCACGGCTGTGCTACTGGCGTTGTCCGCTGCCCTGACGGCGTGCACCAGTGCCCCGGATTCCAAGGGCGCCTCGGGACCTGCGGGGACGGCTGCGGTGAACCCCAAAGAGGTTGTGAAGCTGAAGTTTATGTTCTGGGGCAGCAACGAAGAGAAGAAAGCCGTCGAAGTGATGGTCAAAGCGTTCAATGACAGCCATCCGAACATCCAGGTGGCGGCGGAGCACGTGCCCGGCGATTACACCACGAAAATCAACACGCTGATGGCTTCCAACGAGCTGCCCGATATCGCCTACTTGCCGGACTCCTTCGCTTCCAAATGGGGAGAAGAAGGCAAACTGCTCGATTTCACTCCGTATTTAAAAGATTCGACTGAGCTGCAAAACCGGCTGCCGGCATCGTTTTACTACAGTGCACCGGGCAAGGTCGTAGGCAATGCGACGGCCGCCGAGGTGATGGTGCTTTATTACAACAAGGATTTGTTCAAGGAAGCGGGACTTGAGCTGCCTCCGGCCGAAGCCGGCAAGGCGTGGACATGGAACGAATTTGTCGAGGTCGCCAAAAAATTAACGAAGGACAAGAACGGCAAGACCGCGGCCGATCCCGCTTTCGATCCGAAAAATATCGTGCAGTACGGCTTTTCCTTCGGCGCCGACCGGGCGAGCTGGGGCCCGCTCATGGCGAGCAACGGCGCGGGCATCACGGATCAGACGGGTATGAAATATACGATGAACAGTCCCGAATCCGTAGAGGTGTTCCAGGCGCTGCAAGATTTGCTGTTCAAGTATCACGTCTCGCCGGATTTGGTCCAGCAGCAAAATATGCCGGATAACTATGTGCGGCTGCAGACGCGCAAAGTGGCGATGGTACTGGACGGCACCTGGGCCCAGCTTGATATTTCCAGAGCGAAAATCAACTACGGCATAGGCGTGCTGCCGAAATTCAAAGAGCCCAGAACGACTTACATCGCAGGCGCGAGCGTCGTTTTTGCGAATACGAAGCACCCGAAGGAAGCGATGGAGTTTTACAAATTCCACAACAACCCGGAACAGGTCGACCTCTACAAAATTGGCTTGTGGATGCCCGTAGAAACGAAATATTATACCGACCAGGCGGCGATTGATTTGTGGACGAAAAACGATGTTCATCCCCCTGAATGGAAAACGGCGGCCATAGATTACGCTTTGAAATATTCGGTGAAATCGCCCACTTCCGATTTGAAAAATTGGTCGGAGATGAGCACCAAAATTACGCCTGCCCTCGATATGATCTGGACGAACAAAAAGCCGGCCAAAGAGGTGCTGGACGGGCTGGAAAAAGACGTGCAGCCGCTCCTGAAAGGGAAGTATGCGGATAAATAACGGGACATAAGGAGGTGGAAACGTGCGGGGCAAAGTATCGGGCATTTCGCGAATGGAAAGAAACTGGGGCCTATTATTTGCGCTTCCGCCGATATTGGGACTCATCTGCTTTACGCTGTATCCTGTGGCTGCTTCGTTTTTTTACAGCTTGACGGATTGGAGCATCGGAAGCGATTGGCATTTTGTCGGCCTGGACAATTATAAGACGATTTTTACGGCCGATCCGCTGTTCAGTCAATCTTTGTTCGTAACGAGCTACTACGCTCTGGGCAGCGTGCCTGTCATGCTGCTCGCCGCCTTTGCCGTAGCTTTTCTATTGAACCAGAAAGTCAGGGGATTGGCGATTTTCCGCACGATATTTTATTTGCCGACGATCGTTCCCGCCATTGCCAATACGATGCTCTGGATCTGGATTTTCAACCCGGACTTCGGCCTTGTGAACGCCATGCTCAAATTAGTCGGGCTGCCCACATCGCAATGGATTTACAGCGAAACGACGGCCATTCCGTCGCTGATCCTGATGAGCTCGTGGGGCGTAGGCAACTCGGTGCTTATATTTCTGGCCGGCTTGCAGGCCGTGCCCGCTCATTTGTATGAGGCCGTCGAGGTCGATGGCGGCAGCCGATGGCACAAATTCCGGCACATTACGATCCCCTGCATGACGCCGACGATTTTTTTCAACCTGGTCATGTCGCTGATCGGTACGTTCCAGGCTTTCAACCAAGCTTACATCATGACGCAGGGAGGCCCGAACAACGCAACTTTGTTCTACGTGTTCTACTTGTTCCGCAAAGCGTTCACGGAATCCCGGATCGGCTACGCATCGGCGCTGGCGTGGATTTTGTTCATCATCATCATGGTATTGACGCTGATCGTGTTTAAAACTTCGAACAAATGGGTTCATTACGAGGAAGGGGGGAGACCGTGAGCCATACGACCGCAGGTGCAGCCGCAGGAACGGCTATCCGTTACGGGAAACGGTTTTCCCTGATCAGGCTTTGGATCTATGTCATTCTGATCGTCGGCAGCGCCGGCATGATGTTCCCGTTTTTTTGGCTGCTGCGCAGCTCCTTGATGGATAACAGCCAAATTTTCGTTTTTCCGCCGCAGTGGATTCCCGATCCGTTCAAATGGAGCAATTATTCGGAATCGCTGACCGCCGTCCCTTTTTTTCAATATTTGAAAAACACGTTGACGATCGAGCTTTTTACGATCTCCGGCGTGATGATTACGAGCATTATGGCGGCTTACAGCTTCGCCCGCTTGAGATGGCCGGGAAGAGATTTTATTTTCGCCCTGCTTTTGTCAACGATGATGCTGCCGTATGCCGTCACATTAATTCCGACGTTCATGGTGTGGAAAAGCGTCGGGGGGCTCAACACATTCCTGCCTTTAACCGTTCCGGCCTGGTTCGGCGGCGGCGCCTTCAACATATTTTTGCTGCGCCAGTTTTTTATGAGCATTCCGAAAGAGCTGGACGAAGCCGCATATATGGACGGGGCCAAACCGTTCACGGTGCTGTGCAAAATTATTGTGCCGCTGGCCAAACCGGCGATGATCGTCGTGGGCATCTTCACGTTCATCGACGTTTGGAACGATTTTCTCGGGCCGATCATTTATTTGAGCGGCAATGAAAAGTTTACGCTGGCCCTCGGCCTGGCTACGTTCAAAGGGCTGTATAACGCGCAATGGGGTTATCTCATGGCTGCTTCCGCAGCGATCGTAGCTCCGGTACTGGTGCTGTTTTTCGTGGCGCAGCGTTATTTTATCGAAGGCATTACGTTAACCGGAATTAAAGGCTAGCCGCCGGAAGACGCTTTGCGACTACAAGGGAAAGAGAGTTGATTGCGATGGAAGCCTACAGGCTGCAGCGGGTTCGGGAGCAATTGCAGGCGCAGAACCTTGACGCGCTTCTCGTGACGCATGCGATGAACCGCAAATATGTAACCGGTTTTACGGGTTCGGCCGGTTTTGCCGTCATCACGCAGGACAGGGCGGTGTTGTTTACCGATTTTCGCTATACCCGCCAAGCGAACGAGCAGGCTGGGCTGTACGAGGTGATCCAGCATGGAGTGAAAGCGATCGATTCGATCCATGAACTGCTGGTGTCGGAGCAAGTGGGCAGACTCGGATTCGAGCAAAACGACGTTTCGTTCGGCGCGTACACCGCCTACCGGGAGAAGTTCGCAGACATCGAAATGGTGCCTGTCAAAGAGATCGTGGAACAGATCCGCGCCTATAAAGACGAGGGCGAACTGGAAGCGATCCGTAAGGCGGTGAGCATTACCGACCAGGCTTTTGCGGATATTTTGAACATTATGAAGCCCGGCATGACCGAGCTTGACGTTTCCGCCGAGCTGGAATATTCGATCCGCAAGAGCGGCGCGCCGTCCACCGCCTACAACACGATCGTAGCCTCCGGCGAACGCTCCGCCCTGCCGCACGGCCTCGCAAGCGCCAAGAAGCTGGGTACGGGCGAATTCGTCACCATGGATTTCGGGGCGCTATACGGCGGGTATTGTTCCGATTTGACGCGAACCGTCTTCATCGGCAAGCCTGACAGGAAGCACATGGACATTTATGACATCGTGCTTGAGGCGAACAGGACGGTGCTGGCCGGGATCAAGCCGGGCATGTCCGGGAAGGAAGCGGATTCGCTCGGCAGGGATGTCATCGCCAAATACGGCTATGCGGACCAATTCGGACACGGGCTCGGACACGGATTCGGCCTGGAAATCCACGAGCCGCTGCGGCTTTCGCAGACAAGCGAAGATATTTTGCAGCCGGGGATGGTGCTTACGGTCGAACCCGGCATCTATATTCCGGGTTTCGGCGGGGTGCGCATCGAAGACGACATTTTGATTACGGAGACGGGCATTGAAGTGCTGACGAAGTCCGACAAAGCGCTCATTGTTCTGTAACCGCCGCATGGCGGGCCGCTAAGCAAAGAGGTGACGGAAAGACGATGAACCATCATACGGCAGACGTTGTAATCATTGGCGGCGGGATTATCGGGATGGCAATAGCCTACTATGCGGCACAGCGCGGCATGGACGTAATCGTTGTGGAGCGCGGTGAAATATCCGGGGGCACATCGTCGCGCTGCGACGGCAACATTTTGGCGATTGACAAAGACCCCGGATTCGACAGCCGGATGTCGCTCAAATCCCAGGAGTTGGTCGCCGGGCTGGCGCGCGAGCTGGACGAGGAATTCGAATACCGGGCTCCCGGCAGCATTCTCGTCTGCGAAACCGACGAAGAGATGGCCGCCGCAGAGCGGTGGGTCGCCCGGCAGCAAGCTGCGGGGCTGCCGTTCCGCATGCTGGACCGGCACGATTTGCGCGACGAGTGGCCGCATTTGGCCGACGATTTGCCGGGCGGATTGGAGTGCGCGACCGACTCTACGGTCAATCCCGTGCTGCTGACCTACTCGCTCGCAACGACGGCGCAGCGGCTTGGTGCGCGGATGCTCGCGCATACGCCGGTGACGGCGATTCTGCTCGATGCCGGCCGCAAAGTCCGCGGCGTGGAAACCGCGAACGGCGTTATCCTGGCGCCGACGGTGATCAATGCGGCCGGCATATGGGCGAAGCAGATCGGCGCCATGGTCGGCCTCGACATTCCGATCGAGCCGCGGAAAGGGCACATTTTGGTATCCATGCGCTCGCCGAGCATCGGCCGCCGCAAGGTGATGGAGTTCGGCTATTTGATCAGCAAGTTCGGGGGAACGCGCAAAGTCGACCCGGACGTCGAAAAATACGGTGTCGCCCTCGTGTTCGAGCCGACGGCGTCGCAAAACTTTCTGATCGGCAGCAGCCGCCAGTTTGTCGGCATGCATACGGGCATCGACCCGTATGTGATCCGGCTGATCGCCGAGCGGGCGATCCGCTTTTTCCCGGCCATCCGGGATATCCCGATGCTGCGCGCCTATGCGGGGCTGCGGCCGTGGACGCCGGATCATCTCCCGATCGTATCCCGGGTCGACGACATCCCGGGATTGTACATTGCCGCCGGGCATGAGGGCGACGGCATCAGCCTCGCCGCCGTAACCGGCAAGCTGATCAGCGAAATGCTGTGCGGAGAGCCGACCTGCATTCCGGCCGAGCCGCTGCATTACAGCCGTTTTCAAAATAAAAGCGAACATCAGGTGATTTTATGAAGCTGTCCAAACTCGTAACGACGATCGATACGCATACAGGGGGCAATCCGACCCGGACGGTGACGAGCGGCGGGCCCAAGCTGTACGGAAATACGATGAAAGACAAAATGGTATACATGTCCGAGGCACACGACGATTTCAGGCGCGCGCTCATGTTCGAGCCCCGCGGGCATGAAGTGATGTCCGGCTGCATATTGACCGAGCCCTGCGATCCTTCGGCGGATATCGGCGTCGTCTTCATCGAAACCGGCGGCTACTTGCCGATGTGCGGCCACGATACGATCGGCGTCTGCACCGCCTTGATCGAAGGCGGCATATTCCCGCCGGATAAACGGGTGATTCGGCTCGATACGCCGGCCGGTCTCGTCGTGGCCGATCTGGATATCGAGAACGGCAAAGTAAAGCAGGTCGCGTTCACGAACGTTCCTTCTTTTTTATACATGAAAGAGGTGCCCGTTACCGTGAAGGGGTTCGGCGATATTGCCGTCGACATAGCTTATGGCGGCAATTTTTACGGAATCGTCGATGCGAGGCCGCTAGGTTTGCCGCTTGTGCCGAATAACGCTTCCGCCATTATTCGATTGGGCATTCAAATCCGGGATGCCGTGAACGCCGGCTGGGAAGTCGCCCACCCGGAAATACCGGAGATACGCGGTTTGACTCATATCGAGTTCTATAGCGACCCGGCTTCGCCGTCGGCCCGCTGCCGCAATGCCGTTGTCATTCCGCCCGGCGGCATCGACAGATCCCCGTGCGGCACCGGCACTTCGGCGAAAGCGGCGGTCTTATATGCCAGGGGCGAGCTCGGCTTGAACGAGACATTCCTGCACGAAAGCATCGTTGGGTCGATGTTCGCCGCAACATGCCTGCAAGAAACGAGCGTAGGCGGTTTCCCGGCGATCGTTCCGCACATTTCCGGTTCGGCCTGGGTTACCGGGCTGCACCAGTTTGTTTTTCATGACAAAGACCCGCTGAAAAACGGATTTTTCCTGCTGTAATTGCCGGAACCGACTTTGGGAGGCTGGACGATGGAATTCAATAAGCTGTTTACAACGATCGATACGCATGCCGGCGGGGAGCCTCTGCGCATCGTAACCGGGGGCATCCCTTACCTGCAAGGGAGCGCTCAATGGGAGCGGGCCGACTGCTTCCGGCGGAATTTCGATTCGATCCGTTCGTTTTTAATGGCGGAACCGCGGGGGCACCACGGCATGACCGGGTGCGTCATTACGCCCCCGGCTTCCGCAGACGGCCATTTCGGCGCGCTGTTCATGCATAACGCAGGCTTCAGCGCGATGAGCGGGCACGGCATTATCGCCGCCGTCACGGCGCTGCTGGAGACAGGCCGGCTTCATCCGGGCGAAGCGGAGGTGGCGGATAAGGCGGATACGGGCATCCGCATCGACACCCCGGCTGGCCGGATAACGGCTTACGCGGTGTGCGAAGGCAGCGAAGTCGCATCGGTATCCTTCGATAACGTGCCTTCTTTCGTCTATGCGGCAGACGTCCCCGTCGCCCTGAACGGTATGGATTTCAGCGTGGATATTGCGTTCGGCGGCGCTTTTTACGCGATTGTCGAAGCCGGTGCGCTGGGCGGGCTCCGGTTGCAGGAAAGCGAGCTGCCCGAATTGCAGCGGTGGGGATGGCAGCTGAAGCGGGAGATCGAAGCCCGCTTGCACATTGCGCACCCGCTCGAGCGGCATTTGACGGGGCTTGAGGGCGTCGTGTTCACGGATTCGGACAACGTGCGCCAGCCCGGTTCGAATTACCGCAGCGTGACCGTGTTCGCAGGCGATCAGTTCGACCGCTCGCCCGGCGGGACGGGAGTTTGCGCCCATATGGCGGCGTCGGTTCATCGCGGCAAGCTGAAGCTTGGCGAAGCATGCGTGTACGAAGGAATCGCAGGCTCGCAGATCACCGGCGAGGCCGTCATGGAAACGAGCATAGGAACGCGCCCCGCGATTATTCCGCGAATCACCGGCAATGCGTTTATTACAGGCTTGCTGCAATTTGTCGCAGACCCGGCCGATCCGCTGGCCGAAGGTTTTTTATTGCGCTAACCTTTGCGCTTTAAAAATAAACAAATGATCCATGGAGAGGAGCAACTGGAATGACCCGTTTTGAAGGCGTCTATGTCGCCATTGTCACACCGTTTACGAAGGAATATGAGGTGGATTTCGGAAGGCTGCATGAATTGTGCAAATGGCTGATCGATCAAGGAGTTCATGGCCTGGTACCGACAGGCTCGCTGGGCGAATATGCGACGCTTTCGGGCGACGAGCGCGCCCGCGTTGTCGAAACCGTCGTCAAGGCCGCAGCAGGCCGGGTACCGGTGGTACCCGGTTCCGCTGCTCCATCGACGGCGCAAGCCGTCAGTTGGGTGCGCCACGCGAAAGAAGCGGGGGCCGCGGGCGTGATGGCTTTGCCGCCGATCAATTACAAGCCTTTGAAGCACGAAGTGTTCGCCCATTATGAAGCGCTGTCGAGCGTAGGGCTGCCAATAATCGCCTACAACAACCCTCACGATTACAAAGTCGATATGACGCCGGATTTTCTCGCCGAGCTGTCCACAATCGAAAACGTCGTTGCCGTCAAAGAGTTTTCGGGCGACATTCGCCGCGTTCACGATATTTTGGCCAAAACGGACCTGGAAGTGATGATCGGCGTCGACGATCTGGCGATGGAAGGCCCGCTTTTCGGCGCTACGGGCTGGATATCCGGCGTTCCCAACGCGCTGCCCAAAGAAGGAGTCGAGCTGTTTCAATTGGCGCGAGCGGGGAAAGCGAAGGAAGCCCAGGAGCTGTACCGCTATTTGCTCCCTTTGTTCCACTTTGACGCAAGCCCGCAGCTCGTTCAATCGATCAAATACATGATGGAGCTGTCCGGATTCCCCGTAGGTCCGACCCGCCCGCCGAGACTGCCGCTGCCGGAAGCCGACTATGCGCAAATCAAGCAGGCATACGAGTATGCTGTCAACCGGAAGTAACATATGAACGAGGAGGGAATTACAGGTGCACAGTAAAAACTGGATCGGAGGGGAATGGATCACGCCCGGTGCGGGCGAGCTGACCGTCCAAAACCCTTCCAACCTGCGGGAAAGTGTCGGCGTACTTCATCTTTCGGATGCGCCGCAGGTCATGCAGGCTGAACAGGCGGCCCGCATTGCGCTTAGCTCGTGGTCTCGACTAACCGGAGCGGCGCGCGGGGAATATTTGTACAAAATGGCGTCGGCCTTGGCGGAAAGCGCCTCTGAGGTCGCCGCGCTGGCCAGCGCGGAAATGGGCAAGCCGATCACGGAGATGCGCGGAGAAGTGATGCGCGGAGTCAACCTGCTGCGCTACTACGCAGCCGAAGGCGTCCGCTCGAACGGCGACGTCATCCCTTCGAACGAAGCGAACGTGCTGCAATATACGAAGCGTGTGCCTCTCGGGGTCGTCGGCATCGTGACGCCGTGGAATTTTCCCGTTGCCATTCCGATTTGGAAAATTGCTCCCGCGCTCATTTGCGGAAATACGGTCGTGTGGAAACCTGCCGAGTCGGCTTCCTTGACGGCTGCGCGGCTTGCGGAAGTTTTTGCGGCCGCACAGCTTCCTGCGGGGGTGCTGAACCTGGTCATCGGCAAAGGCAGCCAAATCGGCGACGCGCTGCTTGAGCAGACGGCGCTGGATGCCGTGAGCTTCACGGGCTCTACCGCGACCGGAATGCGGGTGGCGGCCATATGCGCGCGCAGAAACATCAAGTACCAGACCGAAATGGGCGGGAAAAACGCCGCTATCGTCCTGCGCGATGCCGATTTGGAAAAGACGATTCCGATGATTCTCAGCGGCGCCTTCCGTTCCGCAGGGCAAAAATGCACGGCAACGAGCCGGATAATCGTCGAAAAGTCCGTTTACGAGCCGTTCGTAAGCGGGCTGAAACAAGCGCTTGCCGCGATTAAGCTTGCGCCAGCGCACGACCCATCGGCTTATCTCGGCCCGGTCGCATCCGCGAGCCAATACAAGACGGTCATGTCGTATGTGGCGATGGCTCATGAGCAAGCGGAAATCGTTGCGGAAGGGCTGGGCTCGGCGGAAGCGTTCGGCGGACATTACATTCGTCCGTTGGTCACCGCCGGCGTCGATGCGGACCATCCGCTCATTCAGGAGGAAATTTTCGGGCCTGTGGCCGCGCTTCTGCCTGCCCGCGATTTTGACGAGTCGATCGCTTTATGCAACCGGACCGTATTCGGTTTAAGCGCTTCCTTGTTTACGCAGAACTTATCCGCAGCCCACCGCTTTTTGGAAGAAGCGCAGGCCGGGATGGTGCGGGTGAACCAGGAAACCGCAGGAGTCGAGTACCAGGCGCCGTTCGGCGGCATGAAGCTGTCGAGCTCCCACACCCGCGAGCAGGGCCAGACGGCTCTTGATTTTTACAGCGAAATCAAAACGTGCGCAATCCAATTCTTTTAAATCCAAACAGGGACGGGGGGCAGGAGGATGAAGCCGTCAACGCTGATCATCTGCCGTTGTGAAGAAGTGACAATGGAGCAATTGGAGGAAGCCTATGCAGCAGGATGCCGCACTTCGCGCCAGTTGAAAATGAAAACACGGGCGTCGATGGGCGCTTGCCAGGGGCGGATTTGCAGACAACTGGTCGAAGCGTGGGTTCAAGAAAAAGCGCCCGGAACGCCGAGAGACGCGGAGCTGCTGTCGTACCGGCCGCCCATCCGTCCCATTACTTTCGGCCAGTTGGCAAAGGGTGAATAATATGGACACGCTTCGCATAACGGACCATCCGATACTGGGCCGAAAAGAACAGCGCAACCCTGTCGGCTTTACTTTTGACGGCAGGCCGATGACGGGCTTCGGCGGCGAAACCGTTGCCGCAGCTTTGCTGGCCGGCGGTGTCCGCACGCTCAGGAAGCATGAAGAGTCCGGGAACCCGCGCGGACTGTACTGCGCCATCGGGCACTGCATGGAATGCCGAGTGCAGCTTCAGGGCACGGGCATGGTTCGGGCGTGCCTGACGCCTCTTGAAGACGGGATGGTCCTGTTCTCGGGGCCGCAGCTGCCGAACGAAATCACGGGGAGGAAACTGCCATGAAACCAAAGCGGCGGCAGTGCGACCTTATTATTGTCGGAGCCGGTCCGGCAGGCCTGTCGGCGGCGGAGGTTGCAGCCGACAACGGCCTCAGCGTGACGGTCGTCGACGAATTTCCGGCGCCCGGCGGGCGCATGCCGGGCCAGTTCCATAACGAGCCCGGCAAAGGCTGGTGGATCGGCAAGCAGATCGCAGCGGAGCTGGTCGAGCAACTCGGCGAGCTCGGCGTGCAAATCCGCTGCGGCGTTTCCGTTTACGGCCTGCACAGAACGGATGGCGGCGATTGGGAAGTTGCGACGACCGAAGGCATCCTGTCATCGCCGTATGTTTTGCTGGCGACGGGCGCTGCGGAAATTCCGCTGCCGACGAAGGGCTGGACGCTCCCCGGCGTCATGTCCGTCGGCGCCGCCCAAGTGATGACGAACGTCCATTACGTGAAGCCGGGCAAGCGCGGGCTTATGATCGGCGTCAACGTGCTCGCCATGGCGATTGCCGGCGAGCTTGCCGCCGGCGGCGTCGATCTGGCCGGAATCGTACTGCCTTCCGGCCAGGCGGTCGCGGGGCAAGCCGCCGATCCGAAGAAGTGCCTGGAAGTGCTTATGGATGTATCGCACCTCGCTCCGTCGCCGTGGCTGCGCATGGGCGGGCGAATCGCCAAAGCGATGAACGTGTCCGGGAACGTCGTGAAATTGTTTCCCCGAAGCGGTGTGAAGATCGGCGGTATTCCGCTGATGCTGCGCACGGCCGCCCTGTCGATCAACGGAAATACGCAGGTGGAATCGGTCACGCTTGCCGATGTGAACGCGCAGGGAATCGCCATACCGGGCACCGAAAGGGAGTTGGCCGTCGACTTCGTCGCGCTTTCCGGCGGGCTCTATCCGTTAGCCGAGCTGGCCTCGGTCGCGGGCTGCCCGTTCATTTACATGCCGGAATTAGGCGGGCATATCCCGCTGCACGGCGAACGGATGCAAACCCCTGTGAAAGGGCTTTATGTGGCCGGAAATATTACCGGCGTGGAAAGCGCGCTCGTCGCCATGGCGCAGGGCAAGCTGGCCGCCGTATCGATATGCCATGACGCGGGTGTTTTTGGGGAGCAGGGGCTGGGCGAACAAATCATACTATCTGCGACCATGCATGTGGAGCAAGTCCGCGCTTCGGCCTTGATTCAATTCCATCCGGGAATTGCCGCTGCGCGGAGCAGGCTGTACCGGATGTGGCAGGATACGTTGAAAGTTGGTGGGTAAAATATGGAACCATATCAGGGGGGAACTGAAATGTGCGAAGGGCAGCAATCGGCAAACTTTTCATGGAAAGAAGTGACCGTGAACGACCCTTTTTGGACGAAATACAGGCAGTTGATCCGGGAGGAGGTGATTCCTTACCAGTGGGCGGCGCTGAACGACCGGATCGATGATGCGTCGCCAAGCCATTGCCTGGAAAACTTCCGCATTGCCGCAGGGGAAGCGGAAGGCGAATTTTACGGCTATGTGTTTCAGGACAGCGACGTAGCGAAGTGGCTGGAAGCCGTCGCCTACAGCCTGGCGACCGATCCCGATCCGGAGCTGGAGCGGCTTGCCGACGAGACGATCGATCTGCTCGGCAGAGCGCAGCAGGCGGACGGCTATTTGAATACGTATTTTACGATCAAACAGCCGGAGCGCCGTTGGCTCAATGAACGCGACAACCATGAGACGTACTGTGCCGGGCATATGATCGAAGCGGCGGTTGCTTACTATGAAACGACGGGCAAGCGCAAGTTTTTGGACATCGTCTGCAAGCTGGCCGATCATATCGACTCGGTTTTCGGTGATGAGGAGCATAAAAAACATGGCTATCCGGGCCACCAGGAAATCGAGCTTGCCCTGATGAGGCTGTACCGAGTAACAGGCAACGAGCGGTATTTGCAGCTGAGCCGGTATTTTATCGACGAGCGCGGGCAAACACCGCATTATTTCAAGCAGGAAGCGGAGAAGCGGGCGGAGCTGTTCGGCGCGGAATCGCTGTTAAGGGAAGGCTATTACCGTTTATACAAGCATAATTATGAGTATAACCAATCGCATCTGCCCGTGCGCGACCAGCACAAGGCGGTCGGCCACGCGGTCAGAGCGATGTACATGTACGCCGGGATGGCCGATGTCGCGCTGGCAGCGCAGGACCCGGCATTGACCGAGGCGTGCGTGAGGCTGTGGGACAACGTAACGCAGCAGCAGATGTATGTAACCGGCGGCATAGGCTCGCATCACGAAGGCGAAGCGTTCTCCTTCGATTACGATCTGCCGAACGATACGGCCTACACCGAAACGTGCGCATCGATCGGCCTCGTATTTTGGGCCCGGCGGATGCTGCTGCTTGATCCGGACGGCAAATACGCGGACGTGATGGAAAGGGCGCTGTACAACGGCACGATCAGCGGCATGTCGCTCGACGGAAAAAGCTTTTTCTATGTCAATCCGCTGGAAGTTTGGCCCGATGCCTGCAGCAGATCCGACAAAATGCACGCCCGGCCCATCCGTCAAAAATGGTTCGGCTGCGCCTGCTGCCCGCCCAATATCGCCAGGCTTGTCGCATCCATCGGACAATACATCTACTCGCAGAGCGGGGATAAGGTATACGTTCATCTGTTTGCGGGCAGCGAAACGCAATTTGCGGTTGCCGGCCGGCGGGTGAAGCTGACGCAGACGGCCGATTATCCGTGGGATGAGCGGATTGCGATTACCGTTTCCCCGGAGGCTGAAGCCGAATTCACGTTAGCGGTCCGCATCCCGGGATGGTGCGAAGGCGCATCGGTCAAGGTGAACGGGCAAGACGTGCAAGTTGAAAAACTCGTGAGCAAAGGCTATGCTGAGCTCAAGCGGATTTGGCGTGAAGGAGACCGGGTCGACATTTGCTTGCCGATGCCGGTGGAACGCATTCACGCCCATCCGAACGTGAGAGTGAACGCAGGCAAAGTTGCGCTGCAGCGCGGGCCTGTCGTATACTGCCTTGAAGAGGCGGACAACGGCGCCGTTTTGCAGGACATTCGACTGCCGCACGATGCCCGGCTTGACGTCCGTTTTGAGCGCGATCTTCTCGGCGGGGTCGCCGTCATTACCGGCGAAGGCGTGCGCGGCACCGATGCGGGATGGCAGGATGCGCTTTACAAAAAAGCGCGATACGATTCGGAGAAACGGGTTGCCCTCCGGGCTGTGCCGTATTTTGCCTGGGCGAACCGCGGACAGGGCGAGATGCTGGTCTGGATCCGCGAGTCATAACCGGCAGCCGTTTCCATGGAAATGAGGGATACGAAATAATGACAGCAAATCCGTTTGCAGCGCGCATTCGAAGAGCGAACGAACTGATGGAGCAGCACGGCTATAATTCGCTGCTTGTGGCGACGACCGCCAATTTTTATTATTTTACCGGGATATGGATCGATCCGCTCGAAAGATTGCTGGCGATTGTGTTCCGCAAAGGGAAAGACCCGGTCATCCTCGCGCCGGAAATGCACAGGGAGGACTTCGCTCACAGCTCCCTGGAATGCCACTTTGTGCGGGACGGGGAAGACGCGATCGCCCAAACGGCCGCTTTTATCGACGACTCGGGTGTTGTCGGCATTGACGATCTGTGGCGGAGCGCCAATTTGTTGAGCTTGATGAAGGCACAACCAAACGCCCGTTATGCGGCAGGCGGGGCGGTTTTACATACGCTTCGGCTGAGAAAAGACGCTCACGAGCAGGAGCTGATTCGCAAGTCGGGAGCCACCGCGAGCAGGGTGATGGAAAAGCTGTTCGCAAAAGTCGTTCCGGGTATGAGCGAAAATGACCTTGTTGAGGAACTGCAATCGCTGTGGAAACAGGAGGGCGTGCGCACGATGTCGTTCGAGCCGATTATCGCAACCGGCCCGAACGCGGCCAATCCGCATCATCATCCCGGGGATACCCGCATTCAGGAGGGCGAGCTGGTCGTGATCGACATGGGCGGGCTGATCGACCGTTACTGCTCCGATATGACCCGTACGGTCGGCGTACGGCACGTGTCCTCCAGGCAGCGGGAGGTATACGACATCGTCAAAGCCGCCCATATGGCGGGCATCGGCGCCGTGCGGCCGGGCATCCCGGTAGCGGAGATCGACAAAGCTACGCGCGCGGTGATCGAGGACAGCGGATACGGGCGCTTTTTCACCCACCGCACCGGGCACGGGCTGGGCATCGACATCCATGAGGAGCCGTCGCTTCACGGCGGCAACGAGCTGATCGTCGAGCCCGGCATGGTGTTCAGCGTGGAGCCCGGCATTTATTTGCCCAACGAGTTCGGCGTCAGGATCGAAGATATTGTCATCGTGACGGAGGATGGCTGCGAGTCCGTAAACCTCGGCGCGACGAAGGAGCTCGTCATCGTTTGAGCCGGCATGCAAGGGTGGCGGTGGCCGCTGGCGAGAGGCCGGTATGCGGCCGCTGGTGGGAACAGGCCTGATGCCGCTGGCGTGAAAACCAGCTTGCGGCCTGCTGGCGTGAAACTCGACCAGCGGCTGTCGGCGTGAAAGCCGGCTTGTGGCTATGGTCAACCGACCGCCGTCATGCAGCGCAACACCGCGCGTTGGGATCTGAGCGCGGTGTCGCTGGCGTGAAAGCCTGGCTGCCCAGAAGCCCACACGCCAGAGCCGATAGCATAATCTGCCTGTTTGCGCGAAGAAAACCTGCAAAAGTACAGTTTTTGCTCGTTCAATATGCTGGAAACGAAAAATTCCTGCAAATGTGCAGGCTTTTCACCGCGTACAAGGGCTCAGATTCATTTTCAGCGAAAATTCCTGCACTTTCGCAGGCTTTTCGCCAAAATGCAACATTTCCACGGAAAAAGCCTGCACTTTTGCAGGTTTTTTCCCTGTCGAGCCGCCTCACCTCATGCCCTCGCTCTAATAGGCGGTATGGCAGAGAGAGGGGTAGTGTACGATCGCAACCTGCGTGGGGGAGGCGCGTGTTTGGAAAGAGCGGTTGAGCCCCCAATCAGGCTCCCCTTCCGGTCAACCCGTCACTTTCTTAACATTCTAATTTTTACAGGTGTTCAATGGGCTAATGGGGGGGCGCTGCTCTAACGCACGGTTTTTCTCAACAGTCTCATTTCCGCAGGTTTTCTCCTTGTCAAGCTACCTCATGACCCCCACTGTACAGCACGAACAACTTACCGGGAAAGGCACACGTTGGTGCTGTTTCAAAAATTAGCTACTCTTTTCGCACCGCACAGCTTCCGGCGCGCGGTATTGCGCTGCATGACGGCGGTCGGTTGACCACATGTCTGGTTCCCCCTAACCCATCACTTCCTCAACAATTTGATTGCTGCATGTTTCCTGCGCGCTAACAAGGGTGTGCTGCTCCAAAACACGGGTTTACTCAACAGTCTCATTTTGCAGGATTTCTGCGTGCTTGGCCAGTGGTACGTAAGTGAGCGTGTCGGTCTGCAAAGCATTGCCGCAGCCGTGAAAACGAATGGTTCGGAGCGATCCCACTGGCGGTCGGATGACCGCGAAGGTCTCGAGAAACGACGCAAACCACCACTCGAGCCGCCCCGAGGGGCGGCGTTCCTCAGGCGCCCGCGGCCACCCCACCGCTCGCGCTAGCCCCCGACCGCATCTCCCTCGCGCGGCACAGGGTTCAGCGCCCGCGGCCGGCCGGGGGCCGCCGCCTACAAAAAAACGCCTCAATTCCACTTGTACAGTGGATTTGGAGGCGTCTTTTTTGCGGCATTGGGCGGCGCTTAAATGCCGTTAACTTTCCACGATTCGATTCCTGTCGAGGCGGTCGATTTTGCCGTTATGTTCAGACGGATCTTGTTTGTCGTAAACGGAGTGAACGTTGTGGTGTTGTATTGATTGCTGGCGACGCCGAGGCCTGACGTATTCGCTGCGTTGACCCATGACGTTCCATTCCAATATTGGATGGAATAGGATGCGGGCACATCGATGCCCTGGCCGTCTGCGAACCAGTAGACGTCGGTGCTGGATATCGTATGATTTTCGTTGAAATCATATTCGACCCACTGGGTTGTCCCCGGGTTATCCCAGTTTCCATAGACGGGGTGCCCCCGATCGCTGGAGCTGGTCGGCGTATAGCCGTCATTTAAACCGGTCAAGCTTTCCCATGAGGAGACGAAGGATGTGGTCGCCGTTGCCAGCGAAGCGATATTCGCGGGCGTTGTCGTACCGCCGCCTCCTCCGGCAAGGGTACTGACTTCCGATGCGCTCAGCGCCCGGTTGTAAATTTTGAAATCGTCGACCAACCCGTTCAAATAAGGATCGGAGGCGTATTGCGATTTTCCGATATAATTTTGCGTTGTGCTGCCCAGATTTGAAGGTTTGAGCGTCATGTTGGAGTTTCTGGCTACTTCTGTGCCGTCTACGTAAAGGATGCCGGTATTTCCGGACAGTGTTACGGCAACATGCTTCCACACCCCTGTCGGAAACGCGGCCGTCGAATTGATTTGCTGCTCCGATCCGTTGCCGTTATTGGTAATGGCAAACCGCAGACCTGCGCTTCCGGGCTGAGGCGTCAAAAACATATGGGAGCTCGTTCCCGTGCCGAAATCAAAAATGCGGATCCAGTTGCTTAACGAATTGGCTTTTACCCACGTCGAAACTGTAAAATCTCCGAGCGAGCTGACGATGCCCGAGGGAAGGCTCGCGTATGCCGAAGTACCGTTCAGGCTTAAGGCATTGCCATTTTTGCCCGCCGCCCAAGCTGCATTGCCGTTTAATGTCGCATTGTTGCCGCTGCCGGAAGCGTCTGCCGCCGTAGTTCCGCTCGTTTCATTAAATAAATAGTTGGCAACCGTATCCGGCGTCGGCGTTGTTCCCCCCAGACTGATCGTAAATACTTTCGTGACCGGGGCGCTCGTTTCGTCGTAATCCCTCAATTGCACCGTAAATGTATAGCTGTTTTGCGCCTGCGTGTTGGAAACTGTTCCGCTGATCGTTCCCGTGAACATGTCCAGACTTAATCCCGCCGGGAGCGAGCCGTTTACGATTCTCCAGTCATAGAACGGGACGCCGCCTTTGGCCGTCAGCTTTTGCGTGTAGGATTGGCCTTTCGTCGCATTCGGCAGCGAGGTGGAGACGATTTGCGGCGGGACGAACGGTGCCAGGTTTTTGTTCAGTTTCCAGCCTGCATTTTCGGCGATCAAAAGCGAAAGCTTGGTGATCATCCAGCGCCGCGAAGGGAACAATCCGCCCCAGCCGCCTGTTTGCCCGCTTTGCCGGTCATAGTATTTGGCATCGCCGGGGATATGGTAGCTCGAATCCAGCGGAACGGGGATGCCTTGATAGCCGACTACATCCGGGGTGTTTCCGCCGGAAGCTTTATAAGCAGCCATGCCAGGCCACGTGTCGCTGTAAGCAAAACCATGCCCGAACTCATGCATGATCAGCCCGTATACGTCCGTCAGGTTGCCGGAGTTGTCGCTCAAATACCACTGCTCGTCATCCATGGACGTAAACGGCGTTTTGCCGGAATAAAACTGCAGAGCCGCCCCCAGGGAACGGTACAGCTTATTCGGAACAGTGACGCCGTTTCGTTTGTGGTATTGGCCGTTGGCCGAGTTCCAGCCTGTCGAGTAAGGCTCATTGAGCCCCCGCAAAAAGATCCATTCGCCATTGTACGGCGCATTGTTCGTCACGGTCGTATTTCCCGCAAAATTGTCGTTCGGGACAAAGTTCGTTTCCGCGCCGGCCGGGACGGTGTCGAAAGGCGCTTCGTCGAAAAAGTAAAACCAGTCCTTGATCGCCTGTTCGGAGGCGTTTTTGATCGCCGGATCGTTGAAAACGTGGTTGACCGTGTCAAACCGGTAATCGAAGGTGAGAGGAAGCGACGGCTGGGCGTTGTCGTCCTGATTCAACACGCGGATCGGCATCGTTTGCGTATGCGAGTTCCCGTTGCTTTCGACAACGTTCATGGAGAATGTGTAATTTTCAATTTGACCTTGAGTGGCCGTCCGGTGCGGATGAATTTCCAGTAAAAAATTTTTTTGCTCCGACGCGCTGGAGAACGTCAGCGTTTTTGTGGCCCCGGTTGCGGACAGCTGGCTTGGCAAATCCATCATGAAGCGCGAGGTGCCGCTCGCCTTGAGGTTGATGGTAACGGGATATGAAGCGCTTGCAGGCGGCTTCACGGTTAATTTGATGTAGGGGTTAGCGATATACCCCTGCCAATCGACAAGATCGACGCCATAGCTGTTGACATTTCTGTTGAATATATCGTACACCTGTGCGTCTGTGGCTGCCGCAGAAGCTTGGGGAGTGGGGACGATACAGCTTTCCGAAACAAAAAGCGTTGTCGTAGCGAGCGTTACAATAAAGGCCTTTTTCGCAAATTTCATGTTCATCAGCAAACCTCCGTTCTTTTTTTGATCAAATGTTATACTGCCTCTTCATGCGATTTCGAAATTCAGCCTCCTTTCCCGGTTTGATGTGCAGGACGAGCCGCAAAACTTGGAAATATGGGCTCGATTCATATGTTACAGCTTCCGTTTGGAAAATGACAGGTTCATTTCCAACCGCTTTTTTAGAAATATCAACCAGTTTTTGTGTTATTTTGGGTTTAACTTTTGAACGCGTAATCCGGATCGCCGACACGCTCGAATAATTCGGATTGACAAGGGAATGAAAGCAAATATTTATTAGCTCAACCGCAATAGCAGCAAGCTGCTTGAGGTTTACCAGGCATCCCTGGCCGATGGAGGTACTGTCGATCAATGGGGAGACACCGGCTATAACGGCCAGCAATAGACGTTGGTCAAGGAAGGAATCAAGTAGCTTTCGAGCGGCCGCCTGCATCCGTTTTCATAGAAATTGTTTATTTGACTTGGGCGTATAGGCAATGTAAAATACTTTTAAATCCTATAAGAATAGATGGAAAAGGTTAGGCTGACCGGACGATCGGAGGCCAAGGTTATCTTTGTGCGCAGCACGGGGCGAACCTTGGCCTCCGTTTGTTTTTCGGAAATCAATGTGTTTAAAGGAGCGAGGACGATGGCTGGACAACGGAAATTGAGGCTCGGCGCCAACATTAGCGGGGTTGGCAACAGTATGTTCGTTTGGAGGCATCCGGACGTATCCGTCGATGCGAGCGTGAATGTGGAGTTTTACAAGCAGCAGGCGCAAATTGCGGAGCGGGGCAAATTCGATCTGCTTTTTATCGCGGACGGCCTGTACATTAACGAAAAATCGAACCCTCACTTTTTAAACCGTTTCGAGCCGCTCACGATTTTGTCGGCCCTGAGCGCCGTTACGACGAACATCGGCCTTGTCGCGACGCTGTCCACCTCGTACAGCGAACCGTTCACGGTCGCAAGGCAATTTGCGTCCCTCGACCAAATCAGCGGCGGCAGAGCCGGCTGGAACGTAGTCACATCGCCGCTCGAAGGCTCGGCGAAAAACTTCGGCAAAGACGAGCATCCTTCCCATGCGCAGCGCTACCAAATCGCCGAGGAGTTTCTTGAGGTCGTCAAAGGGCTGTGGGATTCCTGGGAAGATGACGCTTTCGTGAGAGACAAAGCGAGCGGCGTGTTTTTCGACCCGGCCAAAATGCACCGCCTGAACCATAAAGGGCCGTATTTCTCCGTGCAGGGCCCGCTGAATATCGCCCGTTCCAAACAAGGCCATGCCGTCGTGTTCCAGGCGGGTTCGTCGGAAGCCGGCAAAGATTTGGCGGCCAAATCCGCCGATGCCGTGTATACGGGGCATGAAACGATCGAGGAAGCGAAGCAATTTTACCGCGACGTAAAATCGAGAGCCGCATCCTACGGGCGGTCTTCCGGGGATATTCTTATTTTTCCGGGGATCGGGCCGATCGTCGGGCGTACGGAGGAAGAAGCCGAGCGCAAATATAAGGGAATTTCCGAGCTGGTCACGATTGAAAGCGCCTTGGACTATTTGGGCCGCTATTTCGAGCACTTCGATTTTTCCCAATTCCCGCTGGACGAACCGTTCCCGGATTTGGGCGATCTGGGTAATAACAGCTTCCGCAGCACGACGGAAAAAATTAAAAAAGAAGCGAAAGAGCACAATTTGACGCTGCGCGAAGCCGCTCTGCGCGCCTCGACGCCGAGAAGCACGTTTATCGGAACGCCGGAGAAAATAGCGGATCTGATTCAGCAGTGGTTCGAAGAAGAGGCGGCGGACGGATTCAATATCCGCAGCGTCGTACCGAACGGGCTGGAAGATTTTGTCGACCTCGTCGTGCCGATTTTGCAGCAACGCGGCATTTTTCGGACGGAGTATGAAGATGACACGCTGCGCGGAAATTTGGGGCTTTCCGTACCTGCGAACCGGTATGCGGCTGCGGCACCTTCGAAAGAAGCGATTGTTTAAATGCGGCGAGCGCCGCGGACAGAAGATTGCGTCAGGCAATAACTCTACTGATGGGTACAGGCTGGGTACAGACTCAGACCGATGTACCCGTCTTTTTCTTATTCATTCAAAAGCCAATTCTCTGCATCATCCCTGGTTTCAAATACTCTGAAATGGTTGCTTTTGTTGGATTCGAACGCCATCTCCTTGAATTTTCCTTGAAGAACCAGTTCTTTCGGAATGATAGCAGCCGTTTTTACGCGGTAATTGATCCATTTTTGAATCATTTGTCCTGCCACGCCGGTTCTCAGTTTGAAAAAGTGTTCCGAAAGAGCTTGACTATGCAGCAAAAGAAGATCCGAATCATTTTCTTTGCACAAAGCAACGATGTCCACAGCGTCCTGTTCAGTGCTAAGAGGGGGCCCGGCAGATATAACTTCTACATATTTTTTATTTCCGTTCTCCGCGATTTTATAGTTCATCGTCGTTCTCTCCTCCATTTGTTTTCTTTCATAAAGTTCCTTGCGAATTCCTTGCACCCACTTGAGTTCGTTGCGATAGAAGGACAGCAGGTTTTCGGATATTTTATCCCACAAAAACGTTTCGCGCTCATTTCTATGAGGGGAAGGAATTCCGCGTTTGATTTTTTCCTGCTGGAACATAAGCTGCATGTTGATTCTGCTTTCGTACTGTACCAACAGTTCGTTTAATTCCTCGTCGCTTAGTTGTTCCGCCCACGCCAATTGAATGAGGAAAGTGTTCTTCAACTCGGGAATTTCCGTTTCTGAAACAACCCATTCTTTCAATCTGGCAAGTCCTTCCTCCGTAATACTGTAAATTTTCTTTGATGGAGAGCTTTCCTGGTGTTGAATTACGTTGGTTACCAAACCTTCGTCCAACAGCTGTACAAGGGATTTGTAGATTTGATTGTTGTTACCGGACCAATACATGGTTGAAGATTCTTCAATAATTTTTTTTAATTCATAGCCTGTAGCAGACCTCCAACTGAGAAGCCCGAGTATAGCATATTGGATAGACATAGTAACACCCCAAAATTGTTATCGATATCATGTGTTAACAGTAACATATGATATCGATAATGTAAACAGGGAAGGGAAGTATCCAACCCGTAAAAGCGGATGAGGCGTCTTTTTTGCAGGAACGTACATAGGTACCGTCCAATATGATAATGGACAAAGACTCCGCTGCGTTTTCCGCTCATTGGCGGCTGCATTGCGATGGGAACGGGAACGGAGTTGTCGAAGTTCGCCCATAGCTGGCCGGAACGATGATTTTAACGATATAGGAGGAGGTCTTGATACGACGATCCTGTCCGATACGTTTTACATTTCGAAAGGAGGCAAGCCGAAAGACCTATAGAAAATGATTGGAACATATAACATTTTGCCGCATAGTTGTCGAAATAGTTAACGAGGACCAAATATCCAATGAAAGTAAATTGGGCATTTTCATCAAACTAGAGAAACCCCGCAACATATCGGGGCAGTCGGAGGCTGGAAATGAAATCGAGGTTAAAACTGAATTTTAAACTTAACATCCATTTAACACTGTTCAAAAAGCTGCTTTTCAGTTTTGTGATCGTTTTGCTGCTTTTATGCGCTATTAGTATAACGGCAATCACAAAGATGAGCTCCATGGGCGAGAAGTCGCGGCAGACGACGCAAACCGGGCTGCCGAACGTCATGATGCTGGGCAATTTGAACCATGACCTTAAAGAGATGGACGATCTGATGCTGCGCATTCAACTGGATATGAAAGATAAGAACAGCATGGACGATATTATGAGCGCAACGGGAAGAGGCGCGGATTCAACGTCCCAGCCGGAGCAAGCGCAAGCCCTTTTTGCATCCATTCAGGAAAAAGTGCAGAAAGTGGAAAATCTATCTTCTTCAGAAAATGATGAAAAGCTTATCAAAATGTTACAGGAACAATGGGGCTCTTATGCGAAAATGTTCCCGGACATTTTGGCTGCGGTTCAGCAGCACGGTCAGGACGGCATGTTTAAAATTCAGCAGGCCGACCAATACTTGGGCGGATGCAGTGTCGTCGTGGAGGTGCTCACCAGAAATATTCAGCAGCAGGCCGACGAATGGGCGAACGAGCTGGACGATTCGTATCGCTCGGGGATGGTATCGGTCATCGCGTTAAGCATTATCGCCATTTTGGCGGGACTCAGCATTTCGTTTATCATTGCCCGGAACGTTTCCAAGCCTCTCCGGCAAATGAGCGAAGCCGCCAAGGTGATTTCGGCAGGCGATCTGTCGGCGAAAAACAAAATATTGTCCCGTAAGGACGAGATCGGGGAACTGAGCGAAGCGTTCGCCCAAATGAGCGATAATATGCGGGAAATGATTGAAAAAATCAATGAGCACGCTCAGCTTGTTACCGTATCTGCCGGCCAGTTGAAAACAAGCTCCGGGGAAATGCAGCAAGCGTCCGAGCACATTGCTGTCACGGTCAAAGAAGTTGCGACCGGAGCCGACCAGCAAACCGTAACGATGGAAGAAACGTCACGCTCTATGGAAGAAGTAGGAGCAGGCATCAGCCGTATGGCGGAAAGCGCGTCTTCGATCGCCGAATCCGTGGAATCGACGAAGCAGCACGCAGAAACCGGAGAGACGTTCGTTCAAAATACAGTACAGCAAATGAATTCGATCCATGTTTCGGTGCACCAGACGGATGAAGTGATCGGGCTGCTTGAAGCCAAATCGCAGCAAATCGGCAATATTGTCCAAGCGATTCAGGAAATCGCCCAGCAAACGAATCTGCTGTCGCTCAACGCAGCGATTGAAGCTGCCCGTGCCGGCGAGCAGGGGCGGGGATTTGCCGTCGTTGCAGCGGAAGTGCGCAAGCTGGCTGAACAGTCCAGCAACTCTTCGGATGAAATCAGCAAGCTGCTGAACGAGATCCAATCGAGCATCCGCGATTCGGGAGAAGCGATGGGCAAGGTGAAATCGGAAGTGGGCACAGGCATTGAGCTCGTCAAGGAGACGGAGCAAAACTTCCATAACATTTTGAAGTCAACATCGCATATCGCTTCGCAAATTCAAGAGATGGCGGCGACTTCCGAGCAAATCTCGGCCAGCACCCAGCAAATTACCGCCGCCGTTCAGCAGGTTGCCTTCATTGCCAAAGAAACGGCCTCCTCGTCAAAGCAAGTATCCTCCTCGACGGAAGGACAGCTGCAAACGACCGGAGAAGTTCAGTCATCGGCAGAGTCGCTCTCGGACATGGCCGGAGAAATGCAGCGCTTGTTATCGCAGTTCAAAACCGCATAAGCAGTCATTACGCATAGAAGGGTTGTTCCGAGAGTATTTGGATCGTACGGGAACAGCCTGGAAATCGAGCAAAAGGACCTCAAATTCCACTGCCAAGTGGAGAATGAGGTCCTTTCTTTAGGTGAAATTTCGGTATAGAAAATCATCAATTGACTTTGGGAGTAGCCGCTTTTGTCGCAGGAGTATCAGCCTGATTAAAGTGTGCGGGTCCGGATCTACCGCCGATCCCTTGCTAATATTACCCAGGAAATTATATCGAGAATAACAGGTGCGAAGCAGCGGAAATGGGACGAAAATAACGCTGGAACGAGAATAACGCTTTTTGTAGCACTGGCAAAGCTCTTGAGAAGGCATTGAGCGGCATTATTGGCGTAGACGCCGACCTGCTGCCCGCCATTTTGCCGAGTCAGATGAGCGGTGGGGTAGAAAGCAGAATCGAGTGACATTGGTCGTTGCCGGATTATGCCAATGTCGTGCGTAAAAGTGGCTTGGCAATCCCAAAAGCCTGCAAAAGTGCAGGCTTTGTCGGTGGATTCGGCTCGTTTTGGAGAAAAGCCTCACTAGCTTTGCAACAAACCTGACATGAAAAATTTTGTTTCAAAATGTTCCTAAAATTGTATTTTATTGATACTTTTATCTGGTGGATCATTAAAAAATCTCC
>NZ_JBZYAO010000089.1:0-1609 GCF_059820445.1 Paenibacillus sp. sgz302190 | reverse complement strand
GCTTCCTCGCTATAGTTCATGGCTAATGTCTGCGTAATAGAAAAATAGTCAATACTGCTCAGTAAGACGATTGATAGGGCGGGATGACTCATGTGGACCTCAATGAGCAGCAATGACAATATGATTTCAGAAATGTTCAAAGTAGCTTTACAACTGGAAGAACCGTGGAAACTAACGCATATCGAATTTGATGATCAAGATCAAGCCTGGCACTTGTTCATTGACTTTGATCGAGGAGCGACCTTTGCTTGTCCGTTGTGCGGGACTGCTTGCAAAGCTTATGATTCTGAGAAAAAGCATTGGCGGCACTTGGATTTCTGGGATTGGAAGACATTCATGCATGCCAGATTGCCGCGGGTAAAATGCAAGGACTGCAATAAAATCACACAAGTACCGGTGAAATGGGCTCGACCTCTGTCGCATTTTACACTGCTATTTGAAGCTNAGAAAAAGCATTGGCGGCACTTGGATTTCTGGGATTGGAAGACATTCATGCATGCCAGATTGCCGCGGGTAAAATGCAAGGACTGCAATAAAATCACACAAGTACCGGTGAAATGGGCTCGACCTCTGTCGCATTTTACACTGCTATTTGAAGCTTGGGCCATGCGATTGATGGCGGAGATGCCAGTAAATAGCGCTGCCCGTGAGCTGAGAGAACATGATACCCGGATGTGGCGCATTTTCCATCACTACGTCGACAAAGCCATGGCTGAGCTCGATCTATCCAGGGTAAAACGGATTGCGATTGATGAAACCTCATCTAGACGCGGGCACCGTTACATTACCCTGTTCGTTGATGTCGATCAAAAGACAGTACTATTTGCAACCGAAGGCAAAGGCATGGATACGTTGGAACGCTTCAAGTCGCATCTTAGCGCAAAAGGCGCTGCTGCGCAGCAGATCGAAGAAGTATGTTGTGATATGTCGCCTGCCTTTATTCGTGGCATTGAAGAGTACTTCCCAGATGCCGAGATCACCTTTGACAAATTCCATGTGATGAAATTGGTGAACGAAGCCGTCGATGAAGTGCGAATTGGGGAGCAAAAGCAAGAACCTGAACTGAAGCGTACGAAATATATCTGGTTAAAGAACGAAACCAATCTCAAAGCTGAGCAAAAGGAAACCTTGCTGCGTCTGAAAGACAGCAACCTGCAGACAGGGCGGGCGTACCGTCTTAGACTGGCCCTGCAGGATCTCTGGACGCTTCCGCATATTTTAGCGGATGTGTATTTGCGGGAATGGATCGGCTGGGCGACCCGCTCGAAGCTTGCGCCCATGGTACATTTGGCCAAGACGATCAAGCAACATGAAGAGGGCATCTTACGGTGGTTCCACAGCCGAATGACAAACGGTTTGCTTGAAGGTATTAATGGTCTGGTTCAAGCGGCAAAACGGAAAGCTCGCGGTTACAAAAACGTTCAAAATCTCATTGCTATGGTCTACATGACTGCTAATAAACTCCGGATTCCAGCGCTTTCAGCACGCAGGTCCTAAGTCCGTCTTTAACCCGTCACCCTTTATACCATTTTTTTAGGAAACTCTTAATTGCTGGGGTAACTATGACCCTATTTTATGTGGCTTTACCCATCCAGTAGAGCGAAGAGCC
>NZ_JBZYAO010000088.1:0-1649 GCF_059820445.1 Paenibacillus sp. sgz302190 | reverse complement strand
CCTGCAAAAACCCCATGACGTCGTGGACGTCACCCCACAGAATGAAAATAATTCAGGTCTACAGCTCCAGTTTCAAGCTTGAAAAGCGTAAGAACTGGAAACGATGAAACTAACAAACCAAAGGACGTAAGCACATTGGGGCTCGACCCTGTTGCAAAAACCGTTCTACTGCGTACCTCGAGCACTGCCCAATGCACCCCAAGTGCGCGTATAAAGTTTCAACGATCAGGTCGCATGGTTTGTGAGTATGGATGAAAGAAAGAAGGTAGACTCATGGATGCAGTAAGAGAATGCTGTGCGGGTTTAGATGTTCACCAAGAAGTCGTGGTAGCCTGTATCCTCTATGGGGATCTGGAGAGTAAACCGAAGACGATCATCAAAAGCTTCGGTACGACCACGAAAGAATTGTTTTGTTTACAAGATTGGCTGGCCTCCCACACATGTAGCGAAGTAGCGATGGAAAGCACAGGGGTATTATGGAAACCCATATGGAACATATTGGAGTCCACCTGCAACCTCGTATTGGCGAATGCGAAACGAATCAAGAACACCCCTGGGCGCAAGACAGACAAAAAAGACGCAGAGTGGATCGCGCAACTGCACCGGTGTGGCCTGATCGAACCTAGCGTCGTCTTACCCCAGCATATGCGGGATCTCCGGGATCTAACGCGATACCGTGTGCGGATGGTGGGAACGGTGACGCAAGAGAAAAATCGAATCCATAAGATTCTGCAGGACGCGAACATCAAGTTGACGACGTTTATGACGGATCTATTTGGTGTATCGGGGCGTTTGCTGCTTGAGAAATTGCTCAACGGAGAAGTGCTGGAGGCAGACGAAATACGTAGATTGGTCAAAACGAAGCTGAAAGCCAAGGTGCCGCAACTCATCGAGGCGATCAACGGAAATCTGAGAAAGCATCATCGAGAAATGATTCAGATGCATTGGGATCATTTGCATTTTGCGGAGGCGCAAATCGGGAAACTGGAGGCGGCAATTGATCGTCAACTGGAGCCGTACAGAACTGAAATCGAATGTCTGGATTCCATTCCGGGGATCGATTTCCATACGGCAGCAGCGATCTTTGCGGAGATGGGACCCGATGTAACCGAACGCTTTCCCACCGTGGAACAGTTTACCTCATGGGCAGGGGTAGCTCCCGGAAATCATGAAAGCGCGGGTCGGAAAAAGAACAAAAAATGTCTGGAAGGAAATAAGTATCTCAAACGAGCGTTAACCCAATCCGCATGGTCGAACAACAAGTCAAAAAATCGAATCGGGGATCACTACAGACGCATTCGAAAACGACGAGGGGAAAACAAAGCATGCGTAGCAACGGGCCATCTCCTGATTCGAATCATCTATGGGATCATGAAAGAAAAAACAGCATACAAAGAAATAGACATGCACACAGGCATGTCCCAAAAAAACACCGTTGATTTTTACTTGAAAAAACTACATGAGATGGGCTACATCGTTCAAGTAACGGAAAACGCAGCAGGTTAATTTTTTTTGAAGATAAAGCTAAAATTCGGGCAGTGGGCTTTTTTTTTGCTTTTTTAGAGATAAGTATGTCCAAACCCAGCCGTTTTCAAACGCGTTCTGCCATCATACGAGGCTAGAGTTACTTTTTATTTTCGTATAAAGTG
>NZ_JBZYAO010000087.1:0-2241 GCF_059820445.1 Paenibacillus sp. sgz302190 | reverse complement strand
TCCTCTCAAATTTCCTACGCCCGCGACAGATAGGGACCGAACTGTCTCACGACGTTCTGAACCCAGCTCGCGTACCGCTTTAATGGGCGAACAGCCCAACCCTTGGGACCTACTTCAGCCCCAGGATGCGATGAGCCGACATCGAGGTGCCAAACCTCCCCGTCGATGTGGACTCTTGGGGGAGATAAGCCTGTTATCCCCAGGGTAGCTTTTATCCGTTGAGCGATGGCCCTTCCATTCGGTACCACCGGATCACTAAGCCCGACTTTCGTCCCTGCTCGACCTGTTTGTCTCGCAGTCAAGCTCCCTTATGCCTCTGCACTCTGCGAATGATTTCCAACCATTCTGAGGGAACCTTTAGACGCCTCCGTTACTTTTTAGGAGGCGACCGCCCCAGTCAAACTGCCCACCTGACACTGTCCCCGACCCCGCTTAGGGGCCCAGGTTAGAACTCCGATACGATCAGGGTGGTATCCCAACGGCGCCTTCACCCAAGCTGGCGCTCAGGCNTTCGGTACCACCGGATCACTAAGCCCGACTTTCGTCCCTGCTCGACCTGTTTGTCTCGCAGTCAAGCTCCCTTATGCCTTTGCACTCTGCGAATGATTTCCAACCATTCTGAGGGAACCTTTAGACGCCTCCGTTACTTTTTAGGAGGCGACCGCCCCAGTCAAACTGCCCACCTGACACTGTCCCCGACCCCGCTCAGGGGCCCAGGTTAGAACTCCGATACGATCAGGGTGGTATCCCAACGGCGCCTCCACCCAAGCTGGCGCTCAGGCTTCTACGGCTCCCACCTATCCTGTACAGATCGTACCAAAGTCCAATATCAAGCTGCAGTAAAGCTCCATGGGGTCTTTCCGTCTTGTCGCGGGTAACCTGCATCTTCACAGGTATTAAAATTTCACCGGATCTCTCGTTGAGACAGCGCCCAAGTCGTTACGCCATTCGTGCGGGTCAGAATTTACCTGACAAGGAATTTCGCTACCTTAGGACCGTTATAGTTACGGCCGCCGTTTACTGGGGCTTCGGTTCACAGCTTCGGATTGCTCCTAACCGCTCCCCTTAACCTTCCAGCACCGGGCAGGCGTCAGCCCGTATACTTCGCCTTGCGGCTTCGCACAGACCTGTGTTTTTGCTAAACAGTCGCTTGGGCCTTTTCACTGCGGCCCCCTCGGGCTATTCACCCTACCGAGGCACCCCTTCTCCCGAAGTTACGGGGTCATTTTGCCGAGTTCCTTAACGAGAGTTCTTCCGCGCGCCTTAGAATTCTCTTCTCGCCCACCTGTGTCGGTTTGCGGTACGGGCACCTTCGCCTGGCTAGAAGCTTTTCTCGGCAGTGTGAAATCATGACCTTCGGTACTAAAGATTTCCCTCCCCATCACAGCCCAGCCTTATGGTGTGCGGATTTGCCTACACACCAGCCTCACTGCTTGGACGAGCATCCATCAGCTCGCGTCACTATCCTTCTGCGTCACTCCATCGCTCATAACGGCTTCGGTGGTACAGGAATTTCCACCTGTTGTCCATCGACTACGCCTTTCGGCCTCGCCTTAGGTCCCGACTTACCCTGAGCGGACGAACCTTCCTCAGGAACCCTTAGGCTTTCGGCGGATCAGATTCTCACTGATCTTTTCGTTACTTATACCGGCATTCTCACTTGTGTGCAGTCCACCTGTCCTTCCGGTCAGACTTCAACCCGCACACAACGCTCCCCTACCCAAGTACTTTCGTACATGCCATAGCTTCGGTGGCGTATTTAGCCCCGTTACATTTTCGGCGCAGAGTCACTCGACCAGTGAGCTATTACGCACTCTTTCAATGGTGGCTGCTTCTAAGCCAACATCCTGGTTGTCTGTGCAACTCCACATCCTTTCCCACTTAACACGCACTGGGGGACCTTAGCTGGTGGTCTGGGCTGTTTCCCTTTTGACAATGGATCTTAGCACTCACTGTCTGACTTCCGGACTACAGTTTGTGGCATTCAGAGTTTGACTGGACTTGGTAACCCTTGGCGGGCCCCGCACCCAATCAGTGCTTTACCTCCACAACTGAACATCCGAGGCTAGCCCTAAAGCTATTTCGGGGAGAACCAGCTATCTCCGAGTTCGATTGGAATTTCTCCGCTACCCCCACCTCATCCCCGAATTTTTCAACATTCGTGGGTTCGGGCCTCCAGTGAGTGTTACCTCACCTTCACCCTGGACAGGGGTAGATCACACGGTTTCGGGTCTACGCCTG
>NZ_JBZYAO010000086.1:0-2855 GCF_059820445.1 Paenibacillus sp. sgz302190 | reverse complement strand
TTTTTCAGGTACAAGCGGAGAGGGAAAGCGAGTTTTCGGATGTGCTGGACCGGCAGTTGTATCTCGTATCCGAGCGAATGAAGCGTCTGCTGGAGGCGTATGCACCCGACACCTTGTTCAAGCTGACCCCGCTGGTGGACTTGAGGCATCGCCGTCAGCGGAACTATTATTTGCCTATTTTTGAGGAAGTGGAGGCGTTAAGTCCCTTCAGCGTGCGTGTCGGCGACGGCAGCGTGATCAAAAAGCCCGTGCTGCAAGCGGAGCGGATGGAGGGCAAAAAGATCGTGCGGATTCAAGAAAGCGGCAAGCCGCTGATCGTCGTTCGGCTGGATGTGGCGGAAAGTATTTTTCNTCAAAAAGCCCGTGCTGCAAGCGGAGCGGATGGAGGGCAAAAAGATCGTGCGGATTCAAGAAAGCGGCAAGCCGCTGATCGTCGTTCGGCTGGATGTGGCGGAAAGTATTTTTCGGCGGGATTTCGAGGGCGTCCGGCTTGAACGGTTGGCGGTGGAGTAATGGACAGCGGTGGGGCTGAGCTGAATGACAAGTCTGAGGAGGAAGATCAGATGCCGGAGGGCGAGTACTACGTAGTCAGAGGCGCCAAAATGGGGTGCAATTGCGGGAGCCACAAGCGGCGGATTAATTTGCCGAAAAGTCATGGGTCGTACGTGAACGAAAAACCGATGATGAATGAATCGGATTACCAGTTCCCGGCGAACGTCCCGTATTTCGGGATATGCAACAGCCCATCAAATCCGAGCGGAGAAACGATTTATTTGATCGCCGAGGACAAGCCGGAGACGATTAGCGGCAAACCGTGCTGCCCGGTCTTGATGGAAAAATGGACGAAGACGAAGGAAACGGCGCTCGTGGAGGGCAAGCCGGCGTTGACGACGGAATCGCTGCTGATCTGCGGTCATCAAGGGACCATTCGGTTTTTCAGCAACGGTCAGCATGACGGGTAAGAGAATCGGAGGTGGTGGAAGTGGCAGGTTTTGAACAAATCAGGGTAAAAACGGCGTACCCGATTCACCGGCTGGAGGATGTGCAAATCGAATGGAAGCCGGGGGAGCATGGACGGCTGACCGTGCGCGGAATCGTAGATGAGGCTGTCAACGTAAGCGCAGCGCAGCAAGCATCGGCAAGCGATGAGATCCATGTCTACGAATATGACGGTCAGCGGGAAACGACGTTGTTCAAGGGCTTTGTAAGCGCAGTGAACATGACGCATGCCAACGGCATATACGGCATCGAACTGGAAGGGCTGTCCGGTTCGCATAGGCTGGATGTCGCCAAGCGGCGGCGAACGTTTCAGGATGTGTCGATGGACTATCCGGCGCTCATCCAGGAGCTTTTGCAAGCCTATCCGCAGCAGGATGTGCTGTACAGCGTGGGCCAAGGCACAGCGATCGGGGCGCCGGTGATCCAGTACGAGGAGACGGACTGGGAACTGCTGAAGCGTCTGGCAAGCCATTTCCAAAGCGTCGTCGTCTGTGATATCTTGGAAGCAAGGCCGAAGCTGTTTTTTGGCATGCCGCAAGGGAAAAGCGTCAGCCTGCCGGAGGATACGCCGTATAAGGCGGGTAAGGACTTGCTGGCTTTTCAGCGGGCCGGCGGTTATGAGGCAGGGCTGCATGATACGGATTTCTTTTATTATGAGGTAGACAGCATGGAGCGCTTGTCCCTGGGGGATGAGCTTGAATTCCGCAGCAAACGGATGGTGGTCAGCGAAGTTACCGGTCGTATGAATCGCGGACAATTCGTGTACACGTACCGTTTGTCACGGGCAGAGGGGATTCGCAGGAGCCCTATCTACAACGAGAAGTTGACGGGCATCTCGCTGGAAGGGGAAGTGCTGGAGGTCAAGGGCGAGCAGGTGAAGCTGCATCTGAGCGTGGACCGCGAGCAGCCTAAGGACAAGGCGCATTGGTTCCCGTTCGCGCCGGCGACCGGCAGCGCCATGTACAGCATGCCGAAGGCGGGGACTCGCGCGAGTCTGTACATACCCGATGCCGAGGGACGGCAGGCGATCGTCGTAGGGGCGGTGCGCACCAATGGCGGTAGCTGCGCCAAAACCGGCGACCCGAGCAAGCGCTACTTCGGGACGGAGCACGGAAGCGAGCTGGAGCTGACGCCGACAGCGATCAATCTGACGGGCGGGAGCAAAGAGCTGCTGAAGCTGAGCTTCGACGATGCGGTGGGCGTGACGATGACGAGCCACAAGAAGCTGACGCTGAACGCGAAAGCGGACATCTCGCTCTACACGCCCAAGCGTGTGGTCATCTACGCGCAGAGTCAGCTTATGGCGAAGAAGCTGAGCGCGCAAAGCGGCTTCTCGATCGAGAGCGAGTACCACTTCCTGGGAGCGAATGTAAGGGCGGAAGGAAGAGACCGTACCTCGTATGCGCCATTTGACGACGAGCCAAAGCAAGGAACGCCGCCTTCGCCGCTCCCGCTGCCGGAGAAAAAGAAGTTTAGCTGGGGGAAGCTGGCGGGCAACGTGTTGGGCGCACTGGCGGTTGTGGCCGTGGTAGCGGTAGTTGCGGCAGTCACCGTAGCGACGTTAGGAGCCGGGGCGGTGGTGATCGGAGCCGTGGCGGCCGGCGTGATGGCAGCGGGAGCCGTCGCAGTAGGAACGAAAGCAGCCTCGGATGTCCAGCGAGGGGAAGTGAGCGACTTTAGCGATTATTCCCCCGCCGATGCGTTTCGGGAGTTGATGAGCGGTGCGACATCCGGTGCGCTTTTCGGACCCATTAAGAAAGCATGGGAAGCGTACAAAGAATTTGATCCGATGAGCGCTGGCATCCTGGCAGGAATCGGCACGGTTGTAGAGGAAACCGTTCTGGGGTTGGCAGACT
>NZ_JBZYAO010000085.1:0-3133 GCF_059820445.1 Paenibacillus sp. sgz302190 | reverse complement strand
GACATGACGCCAGCCCGCTAACGGTTCCGTGAAGATAAAAATGCTGCACGTCCCGTTGCGGACGTACTCGCTGTCTTCCCGTAAGAGCTTGGTCGGTTTCATCAGAATCGGTTCTCTAGCTTCATTCAGTAATTGATAAGGTTTTTTGTCCATACAAATGACTGGACAGTCAGCATTGTAAGGCAACTGATAGGCACCAAGTACGTCCTCCACTGCCGCGACAAACGCCGCACGGTTTTCAAATGTTTGCTCAAGAGCAAAACCATAGCGGACAAGGGAATCGAGTCGGCGAGATGAGCGGGTTGTGTCTCCACGCTGAAGCGATTCTTTTTACTTTAATGTGGTTGTACTGCAATCTTGATTTTATTACTGTTACATAGGCCATGGCGATGAAATTCTCAACCGTACGAAACCCTCTGGCTTTACATTTTGTGGCCTGAATGAGGCTATTGAGCCCTTCTAACAGACATTGGTCATCTTGGTTTGAAACCATCGCAAAATACCTTCTTCGTGTCGTTTTAGCGATTTTGCTACCTGGGCCATGGGTTCGATCTGGGAGCGAACTACCCAACTGTACCAGCTACCAAAATACAGGTCAGCTAATATGGCAGGGTAAGTCCATAGTTCTTGCAATGCCAGTCTAATCCGATATGCCCTTCCTGTCAGGAGGTTCATATCCTTTAGCTTCACCAGCTTTTCCTTCTGTTCAGGCGTTAAACGATCTTCATTTTTTAACCAGACATAGCGACTCTTTTTGAGTTCATCGACTTCCTTTTGTTCTTCGCGGCGAACTTGATCAGCAGCATCACCTACCATTTTCATCACATGGAATTTATCGAACGTGATTTGCGCTTTCGGAAAATGTTGCTCTATTCCCGATATGAAGGCAGCGGACATATCGCAGCAAAACTCTTCAATCAGCCCTATAGTGCAATTCCACGTTTATATCGAGCTCTCGATAGCTTACATACCATGGCTCCTCAATCTAACGCCAATTGAAACATATCCAGATCTTCTTGCATCTTTTCCATTCAACAGACCTCCGCACAGGAATTTTCATAGATTATTCCTAGCATCGGCGGTATTCTGTATTTTCAAACCAACATCATTTAGCGAAGAGGCATAAAAACTTTCACGTTGTCCCTTTAAATCCAATTTACTCCAAATTATAATTATTTTATTATATTGAAATAATAATTTACTTCTAATTCAGTATAGTATATAGTTTTAAAAGATTCCTATAATCCAATATTTGGGAATCCGATTTAATGCCTCATAATTATATTTAAGGAGAGGATTAATTTGAGAAAAGGAAGTTCTATGTTCAAGAAAGCGTGTTCACTTCTCGCCATTTCGGTACTATCATGTAGTTTAAGTGTGCCGACCTTTGCAGCAAAAGATAAGACACCAGAATTAAAAGGAACTTGGTCGAGAGGGGAAGTAACCCAAGATCCTATCGCACCGTTCAAAGGCTATAAAACTGATGCATCTGGAAATAAAACTGTGTTGGATGTTTCTCCATTTACCGGGACTAATATTATTTCTACCGGGACTAATATTTTTTCTTCAGCGAATAGTGAAGTCAGTGCGAATAACTATTGGAATGGCAGTTATTATTATGAATATATCCCTAACAGTTACGTAATGGATTACGGTTTTCAAGATGCTTATCACTATAATGTTGGTCATACGCAAGCTTACAACGGTACCGGAGGTGTTGCAAAACTAAGTTACTCACAAGCAACCGCCGTTACTTCACAGTGGGCAGTTACCGCTCAAGTTAGTGCCACCGCAGAACTCAAACAAAATTATTTTGAAAAGCTAGGTGTTACTTTTGGAGGTTCGTATACCTCAACTAATACTACCAGTTCCACTTCTACAATACTTTACCAAATTGACGTGTCTCCTGGAAAAACAGGTTATATTGACGCTGCTTTGCCAGGTGCCTATTCAAATGGGACTGCGAAGTATAAAGAATATTTGTATTTTTCGACCCCAGGAACGTTTTATGCTACAGGAAATACAATTTCAAATTCGAATGAAGGCGGATGGTCTCCTTTATCCAATACCAGCACATCCGTTTTGAATTTCACCTCAGGCCAGTATTGATGTTATAATAAGTAAACACTAATGGAATGATTTGATGAATTCATTTCATTAGTGTTACTTCATTAAACTGGAGGCTTGTAATGAGAATAATCCGGTATCCCATTATCGTTTTAGCAATAGTCCTTACGTTAACTGCCTGCAATAGCAAAAGCACTGATAAGAAGAACACACAAGATGTGCTTTCCTATGATCAATACGTAAAAGTAGTGAATTCTATAAAAGACCAATTACAATTTTCAAGTGCTCCAATGAAGCTAACCGATTCGACACTGAAAAATCCAACCATTATTATAACTAATGATGAGATGTCTTTTGGTAAGAAGAAAAATTTAACTTTACGTAATGATTTCAAGGATTCAACACAGTATTTTCTAACTTACGAAGATGTTAAAAATGGGTATAAGATGATTACAGGATGGATTTATACCGATGTTAATCAGGGAAATAACCTGCTTTATTACAAGCCAGATGTTCAAGGGAATACAGGAGACTTTAATTCGATCCTCTCATATAAAAACATACTCATTCATGTACAGCTTACACATTTAGCATCCTCAAGCCTTTCTTCCGAGGATTTTGTGAAAGAAAATGAAGCTGTGCTCAAAGACATTGTACACTTTCTTGAAACGACAGATTCTACTCTTTTTGACAATCCCCGCGGATGAATCCGGGGGATTCTTGCTACCCAAAGGCGAAGTCCGTTTCCGGTATCGCTGACGTGCAGGTTTAGGCCGTGTAAATTAGTAGAATTCTTTCGTCTTATGTCACATCTCTTTGCATCCGAACTGCTGCACTAGTACCCTTTCAACTCTTAAATTGTGGATAAAGGCGTTTTAGCTTAATCCTTGCTTCGTCGGTAGTAAACTGCCAGTCCACGCCCTTTTGGTTTTGGTTTCGGGCATGTTCCCATGCCGACAGTTTGTGAGCCAATTCGGTGATCGAAGGGATGCGTCGTCCCAAACATTGGCTGGACATCGCGCTAAGTTCAATTTCCGCGATATTCAACCAACTGCCATGTTTCGGT
>NZ_JBZYAO010000084.1:0-3679 GCF_059820445.1 Paenibacillus sp. sgz302190 | reverse complement strand
GGCCGGGCCGCTTCGGGCTGGCCTGCGGCGGGCGCCGCGTCGAGCAGGAGCATGCGCCTCGCGGCGGCCGCCTGCTCGGCGTCTTTGGTCATCAGCCGGCCCAGCCGGGCTGTTGACTTCCAATGAATGCGGTGATACGGGTCACCGCTTGCATAGTCTCTGACGCCGCCGATGGCTGGCGTCACCGCTTGGGGCAGCGCCGGCGAAGGCTTCGCGCCGTCTTCGCAATGAAACGCCATGCCGGCCCGGTCCAGGGCATCGGGCTTCGGGTACACGACGCAGCTGTACTGCTGCGTCCCGGCTTTGATCCGCTTCACGGCAAAGCCGAACAAATCGCCTGCCGCCGCTTCAAATTCGGCCAGGCGGTACACGCCGCGCATCAGCCCGGTAATCCGGTAGCGCAGCAGGAACGACTTCCGAAACCACGGGAACAGCAGCCTGCGGTATACGAATTTGCTTTCCGACACACTGTGAACCCACGTTTCTTTGACCAGAAGCCATGGCAGCGGCAGCATCGAGGCGTGGACCATATGCAGGGAGACGGCCAACTCCTCTCCCGACATGCTGACGGAATGGGAAAGCATCCGCTCCGCGCGAAAGCCTTTCAAAGCAAACATATGCATAAGCGCGGCCTGCAGCAAAATAATGAGCAAACAGTCCAGCAAGAACCAGGCCGCGAACCCGTCGTACATATACGCCAAAACAGCCGACAACCCGGTTCCGGCCGCGAGCAGCATGAATTTACCCCAGCTTTTCATCGCTCCGCCTCCTATTTCGACGAAGCATAGCGAAGCACCGGAGCCTGTGCCGAAGCAAGAAGTCCGGTCATGACCGCTTCCGCGGTTTTCCCCGTCATTCTGGCTTCCGCAGTCAGCTGCAGCCTATGCGACCATACCGGAATAGCCAAGCTTTTAATATCGTCCGGCACAACAAAACTTCTGCCTCGCATATACGCCAAAGACTGGGCGGCGCGCATCAGGGCATAGGACGCCCGCGGACTGGCCCCCAAATACAGATCGGTATGCTGCCTCGTGACCAGAGCAAGCCTGACAATGAATTCTTTCAGCGTTTCGTCCACGTGGACCATGCGCGTTTCTTTTTGCAGCTGGATGAACTCGTCTTGAACGACGACGGGCTTTAGCTGCTCCAAAGGCTGCCGATCCTGCAGCCGGTCGAGCATTTGCATTTCCTGCTCCGGCGTCGGATAGCCGAGCTGCAGCTTCATCAAAAAGCGGTCCAGCTGCGCTTCCGGCAAAGCGTACGTGCCTTCGAAATCTGCGGCATTTTGCGTAGCCAGCAGCAAAAAAGGCTGCGGCACGTCGTAGCTGACGCCGTCGATCGTAACCCGCTTCTCTTCCATCGCCTCGAGAAATGCCGCTTGCGTCTTCGGCGAAGTGCGGTTGCACTCGTCGGCCAGCACGATCGGTGTCAGTAGAGGCCCCGGCCGAAACTCAAATTCTCCCGTTTTCGCATTATAAACAGAAACGCCTGTCACATCGGACGGGAGCAAATCCGGCGTACATTGAATTCTTTTGAACTCGCAGCCAACCGTTCTGGCGAGTGCGCGGACCAGCATCGTTTTGCCGACACCCGGCACGTCTTCCAGCAAAATATGGCCGCCGCTGAGCATCGCCACGAAGGCGCGCTCTATCGTTTCTCTTTTTCCGATAATAACTTTCTCGACGTTCATGATCATCCGTTCCACGAGAGGCTGCGGCTGATCGAACGCCCTGGCTTTCGACTGCATAGGCAAGAAGCCTCCTTTATCAAAGGTATGCTTCTAGTTTTTCCAGTCGTCTACCATTTTAGACAGTAGATTTGTGAAAAGTAGACTGCCGGCCGTCCTGGAGCCTATCCGCCGAAAAAAGCAGCTCCGCCCACATGAAGCCCGGACGAAAGGCAAGCGATATTTCCCGTCTGCCCGGTTCCATCACCGCTTCGGTTATCCGCCCGCCCAACAGGTCAATCGTCGTATGAAGAGGGACTATAATCGTCCCGTTTTCAAGCCGCATGTCGGCCAGAGGATACCTGGCCTTTTCCTTGCCCATCGCGTATACCCTGACGGTTCGGTCCGGTATATCGTATTCGATATCGCCGGTGCCGTAATGAACCTCGGCCGTTCTCGCAGCTTCCCGCCATTCGATCCGGCCCCCCAGCCTCTCCACAAGGACGCGCAGAGGCAGCTCGATGCGGCCTCCCCGGACGTCATATCGATCCTTATCCAGCGTCATGCTGTTGCCTCCGCCCAATGCAATATGCAGCGGCTGCGCATCTTCCTGTCCGGCCAGCGCTTGTGCCGATTCCCGGACAGCCGTCTCGGATTGCCGGATCAATTGTTGATTCGGATCCCCCTCGGCCATTTCCGTAGTCCGGGCGTGCGCGAGCACATAGTTTCGGGTTGTTTGCAAAAGCTCCTTGAAATGGCTCGCGCTCATGCTTCGCGTCCATTTGGGCCTGCCAAGCGCGAATTGCTGCGGCTTTACCTGCGTTGTCAGCGGCGAAAAGGCGTAGCCCAGCTTTTTGTAGTAGCTGATGATCTCGGGCAGCGCTTTAACCGACGCCTCATGCCCGGTTCCATCGTGGAGCAAAACGATGATTTCGTGCTCCAGCGGAGACTTTTTAACGGTTTGGACAATTTCCTCGACCGGGACGCGAGCTCTTTTCGAATCTCCGCTGTCTACATTCCAGTCAACGACGGTATATGCCGCCTGATCCAAAAAATAGTAGTAAAACGCGTCAAAATTCGTATAGGTTCCGCCCGGAGCCCGGACCAGTTGGGGCCTGACTCCCGCAAGCTCCTGAAAAATAGTTTCGCTCGTCTGGATTTGCTCCCAAAAAGTTCGAAAATCTCCGTACAACTCTTTATATACGTGATCATAGGTATGATTGCCTAAGGTATGGCCGTCTTTTACCACCCGTTTTACGAGCTCGGGATGCGCTTTGGCTTCTTCACCAAGTTCGAAAAACGTCGCTTTAATATTTTCTTTTTCCAAAATATCCAGCACTTCTCCAGTCAGCTTGCTCGGACCGTCATCAAAAGTCAGATAGACCGTCGGCTGTTCGGGGACCGTGTAGCTCTTCTCCTCTTTAATCCGCTTGCCGGATTCGAGTTTCCGGTAGAGATCGTCCTGTTCCTGCCTGTTTGCAAATGCCGAGGAATCCCCTTTGTCCGCCGCCCGCGCGGGTATCGCAGAGAGCCAAAAATAGACGAAAACCAATAGAACCGCCATCAGCAGCCGAAGACGTTGTGTTTGTTTGTTTCTGTGACCTGGTAAAAAGAAGAGCATGCCGTTAATCCCTCGCTTTTGTTCTATCAATTTAACTTGCTGATAGAGTATATGGGAGAAGGGCTTGGAGTATGTCAGTGAAAAATCGGGGTTCCCGTGTATATCCGCGGACTGCACGAGAAAACCTGCAACAATACATCTTTTTGCTCGTTGATACGCTAGAAGCAAAACAATTCCTACAATTGTATAGGCTTTTCACCGAGTAGATGAGCTCGGCTTCAATTTCATCGAGAATCCCTGCACTTTCGCAGGTTTTTCGCCAAAACGGGCCATTTTCGCGGAAAAAGGATGGTCGAGTAGGCGGGGCCTTTCCTTCTCGGATTGTGCCCCATACCCCTCTCAGATCCGTACGTGCGCAATTCACGCATACGGCTCCTCACTTCGATCATTCA
>NZ_JBZYAO010000083.1:0-4193 GCF_059820445.1 Paenibacillus sp. sgz302190 | reverse complement strand
ATATGAATAAGATTTTGGATGCAGAATTTATTAACCCGTTTGCGCCGCAGAAGGCAGGAGTGTTTGGAGGTATACCTGAAACAACAACGCTAAGGGAACTCTTCCAGGACGCAACGGGGAAAATATCGAATTATATGAAAAGCGAAGGCGATTCGGTCGGTCATGGAAAGGGTGGAGGTGGTACAGGCTCTAAGGGGGCGGGTAAAGGTAATATCAACTATCAATTGAAACCAATTGATTTGGATTGGAGAGGAACGGGTAAAACATTACAAAATGCTGTTGATGAAGCTTTCAAGAGAACAGGTTTTGATAAAAATTTGTTTGAAGTAAGCAAATGGGCCAAAAATGAATTTGGAAAATCTATCCCTGTAGAATGGAAAGGAAAAAAGGGTACAGAGGCTCAGTATGCAGAAGTTAATATTGATTATCCTCACGACCCCAAGTGGGATGAAAATGGACAATGGGCAAGTGGTCCAGATGCTCCCCATGTTGGATGGCAAGTAGGCAAAAAGCAAAGTAAACTAGTAGGACATATACTTATTGATGAAGTGCCTTATGGTCGATCCAAGGTGAAACTAGAAGGAGACTAATAGTAATCGTAAAATAAGGGGAGTGATTAGCATGGATGATATGAGGAGTATTTTAACATCAATATCCGGACTAAGGGAACTTTCGGAGACAGATAGTGAATTGATACGCAAACGAGTTTTTCATATTCATGCTAAAGAGGAAGGGGGATGGCCAATAACAGGAAAATTGAAAAAATATGAGTTCATCATTAATCCCGATTCATGGAGATACATAGAGAATTATATTGGTTCTAGTGGGACGGTTTTATTTTTTGATCCAGAGATTGAATTAGGAGTGTATAAAGTATCTTCAGGAAAGCAAGTAACAGAAACATTCGAGAAGTTTTTAAACAATAGTAATCCGTTCTTAAATTTTTATGCAACAGATATGGAAGCAAGTTATTTAATTGCTTACTCTAAGGGCAATACTGTATTCTACGCGAGTGGAGAAGCAAGACAATGGCTTAAACAATATAAAAGCTTGCAATATGATGAAAGTCTAAGGACATTAGTTAATGTATTTGAGATTTTAAATTTCAGAGCAAACGAATTGTCTAGTATTGAACATCAGGTTTTACTTCAAGAGATTATGAGTAAATATGGTGATTGCGAAGAGGTTGAATGGCCGCTTTATGAACATATTGCTTCAACTTCTGTTTCAATTAGAAATGATGATGCCTGGATGTGGATTGAGGAATATGTAGGAAATAAAGAGGTAGTATTGTTTTTTGATCTTGAAGAATGCGATGTAAGAGGATTTGTATTTTCTGGGGGTCAACAATTGATGGAGTATTTAAATGTTGCACCTTGGGACGATGTTTATGTGACGGATAGGGGGACAAACTATCTGTTATCTTTTAATGGATACAAGCATTTACAAGCTTGGGGAGATGCTAAAGGGTGGTTGAAGAAATACAAGGAATCAGATGATCGGATCTAATTCCTAGGCTTAATGGCTGCCCATCGTACAGCGATTTTGTGTTTAATCGAATATTTGGCAATGGGCATACCAACGAGGTAATGCAGGAAACCGATCCAAAACCTTTCCCTGTCCTGGCCTTGCTGAATCTGCATTTGGTGATAAAAATACAGCTCTGTAACCGGTGCCGAACCAATAACACACTTAACCCATGTAATACCCGTATATAGACTTTGCCAATTCGTTTGTACGCACATCAATGTTTGAATTTTATATATCGCTCCTGCGTTACATCGAGCAGGTCAATTATGGTCAAATACCATCATAATTGGCCTTTCTTTTGTTAGCTGTGTTTTCCCACGGGTTTTTCAAAATCTTTCGCAACTGTAAAATACGCACCCCGATAGGGAGGGCGAAGGGCTAATTCCGCCTCCAAAGCTGCTGAGAACACTGGCGGGAGTCTGGGAAGGCGTAAAGCGGGATTTCAAGGATGACGTCATCAATGGAGATACCTATAGTCGAAGCAAATATGGCACGGAANAGCTGCTGAGAACACTGGCGGGAGTCTGGGAAGGCGTAAAGCGGGATTTCAAGGATGACGTCATCAATGGAGATACCTATAGTCGAAGCAAATATGGCACGGAATTGGTACTTACCATAGCCTCCTTTTTCGTCGGTGGCGAGGCAGGAGCAGCATCCAGGGCGATGCAAGCTGAAAAGTTGGTGCTGAGTGGCACGAAGTCGGTGCAGGTGACAGAGATTGCAAATATAAGCGCAAAATCCGATCAGTTTGCACAATTGCTGAGTAAAGAGGGCACAACCCTAGGTAAAAGTTACGCAAAGCTTACCCAGGCTATGAATAAGATTTTGGATGCAGAATTTATTAACCCGTTTGCGCCGCAGAAGGCAGGAATGCTTGGAGGTATACCTGAAACAACAACGTTAAGGGAACTCTTCCAGGAAGCAACGGGGAAAATATCGAATTATATGAAAAGCGAAGGCGATGCCGTCGGCCATGGAAAGGGTGGAGGTGGTTCAGGCTCTAAGGGGACGGGTAATGTTCCACCTATTAAACCTATCGAACCACGGGGCGAACCAATAAAATTTATCCCTAGTTTCAAGCAGGAAGAGATTGCGTTAAAAACATATGAGAAATTAAGAGCATCAGGATTAGATATGCAGGAGATAGAAAAGTTCGCCGGAAATACCGGTTTAAGTTTAGAAGAAGCGGTACAATTAAAGAAACATATGATATTGACTGAGCACATTAACTTAGTAGACACAATTAATGGGAAGTATTATTATAAAGGTTATTTTGATCCCGTAATTGACGTTGCTTATGGATGGGAGCAGGCATTAGTAAGAGAGTTGAATGAAGCGGAAAAAGCGTGGTTTAGGAAACTAGCTGACCATGAGCTAGCAGAAAGTAAAATGATGAAAGATGGATTACCTTACCGCGATATAAATGAATTTAATGGTGGTACGAAGAACGAAAGTACAAAGGGTGCTCACGAGTTGGCACCACCACAGCCTGAAGGTTTCCCAGGTTTCAAACCAAAAATTTGAGGTGATAGAAATGAATGTTAATTTTGAAAAGGCAAAGAAAAGGGTGCAAAGTATTAATTGGGAAATAAGGGATTATGATAAGCCTTCCCACGCTGTTTTAGTAACTGAGTTTATTAGAAGGGGTAATATTTTTTTAGATTCTAATTCCATAGGTGATAACAGGCGTGCAATTTTTAATGCAGTTGAAATTGTTCAGTTTGATGTACCAAGTCATATAAAGGAGAATTATATTGAACAAGACAATTCTAATATTGACTGGGTTGTTGAATACCTTTGTACTTACTATATTGACTGGGCATATGCAGTTGACCAAGAATTACCTATTGCATTGAAATTTCATGATTTATATGATCCAATAATTAAACTTTTTGAGAGGGGCGGAAGAATCGGCTACCACCATAATGAATTAGTATGCGGTACACGTGGATGGCCGCGAAACTCTGGGGCAATTACTAGAGAACTACTGCCACAAGACATAAGCGATGAGGCCCTTAACGCTCTTGATGCGAACAGTTAGGTTCTATAATACGATTAATTTAGTTATTATCCTAAGTTACCATTAGTTCAGTTTATAAAATAATTAGTTAATTATACGCCACAATGCGAGCTAGCCGCCGTGTTGTGGTTCTATTTTTATCCGCTGCTATATGCTAAAAAAATAATCATACAAGTGGCGGCTATTTCAAAAATACCCCACCCAGTACCGAATGAACCCATCATTAAAACAGTAACACTTCTAACCCATGTAATACCCGTATAAAGATTTCTCCATTTCGGCTGTACGCACATCAAATGCTTTAATTTTATAACCTAAATAATGCTATTCCGTTATATGGAACAGGTCGATTATGGTCAGATACCACCATGATTGACCTGTTTTTTGTTATCTTCGTTTTCTTGCGCTTTTTCAAAATTCTTCGCAATTGTAGAATAAGCCGCCCCGATAGAGAGGATGAAAAGGCAAAGCATCTTTTGGAGTAGTTAGCCCGACCATTCATATTATCAGGACTTATCTGCAAATTGTCCGCAACAATCTGATGAGATCCATGTCTATGAATACGACGGCCAGCGGGAAACGACGTTGTTCAAGGGCTTTGTGAGCGCAGTGAACATGACGCATGCCAACGGCATATACGGCA
>NZ_JBZYAO010000082.1:0-5028 GCF_059820445.1 Paenibacillus sp. sgz302190 | reverse complement strand
TTGTTCCGGGCATTCGTCTCCGCAAGCTTGTTGCCGGCCAAATCGTATTTGTATGTGAACGTATGCTGCTCAGGGTCCGTAACCTGTTCGACGCGGTTTAAGGCGTCATAAGCGTACCGGGTGACAAGTCCTCTCTCATTCCGCTCCGCCACGCGATTGCCGACTTCGTCGTAGGTGTATTGCTTGTAAACGTCGGCTCCGTTCACCTTGCGGATCACTTTATCCACGCGGTTCAGTTCATCATATGTGTAAGTTATGATGTACGGCTCCCGCTCTTCCCCCGCATACCGGTACGCCCGCGGATCGATTTGCTTCGTGCGGTTGCCGAGAACATCGTACTCGTAACCGGTTATGATGCGGATTTTGCCCACATATTCGGCATCCCGCAGCGCCGCGGCGTCACTCAAGCTTGCCGCATCCAAATCCGCTTCATCCACCAGCTTGATCCGTTTCAGCAGACTATGAAAGAGACGAGGTTAATCGACCAGATGTCGGTATCGTCTTCTTAGTATTTGTCCTAAGACGTACATTGAAGGGTAAGCCTATCCTTTCTTCCTCTGTAAACCCAACAAGAAGATTGTTATGTGCTCTGGTTTATGTCATGGGCAAGAAAGGCTTTCGCAAGCCGCAAATGAAGCAATTCCAAACGCATAGTTGCTTCCATCTGATGAACGTTGAGCAATACTTCTTCTGCTGTCAGCTTGTCAAGCTGTCCGCCATATCGATAAATATGGTCGTAGAGTGCATACTGACACATTTCCAACGCTTTCAATTGTTTATTGAAAGTATCTTCCTGTTCGACAAATCGATGATAGGTTTCCATTTGCTCGTTCATGAACGGTCACCGCCTATAGATTGGCTTAGAGTATAGCTCCTCGGCTTGAATATCGCCGTAGAATACAACCTTTGATAAAATGCTTTGCGGTCAAGGATTCGTTTGACCTGTACTAAATCGCTTGCCTTGTTGAATTGTAATACGATAACTACATCAATGGTTTCGAATAACATGCTCTGAAAGCCGATTCTATCCACTTCAAGGGTATCCTCGTCTACTTTCGACCCGCTGATTCTCGAATCGATGTAAATGTGCAATAAATTCCAACCTTGTTCCCGACAGTAGGAACGAATTTCGTCTTGATGATATGCTAAACTGTATCCATCTTTGGCTTTTCCACTTGTCGATACTCTGACATAACCGATGACACTCATCCTGTTTCTTCCCCCCGTTGCAGTAATTTCAATTTATGTAACGGTTAACCGAACTTTACTATGATTATATACCGCTTAACCGAAATAATCAATGTTATTTTCGATTCATGTGTTATAATCATAAGATACGCTAAAGCGTTACCGTCTATAGTGGAGGAAAGAGAATGTCGATTAAATTCCGTCTTCGAGAAATTCTTGATAATAAAGACATGACACAACGTGAATTGGCTAGACTAACGGGGCTACGCCCAAGTACAATCAATCATCTATGCTCAGAGCGAGTGGACAGGGTTTACCTTGAAACTCTTGAATTGATTTGCAAAGTACTTGACATCAACGTAAACGAACTCATAGAGATTAAGTGATAGACTTACTTTTACGGATTTAATGGTGCATAGAGACTTCATATGACTCAAACTATCCATAAACTATCCTAACACCTCCAACGCATTTAAACGCCTGTAAAAGCTTCCTGTTCAGCCTCAGAGCCATTGAGCAAGCCGCCCGAAGGGACAGGGCGGCGGCGGAACTCTATCTTCATTCTTGAGTAAAGTATCCGTAAAGAGTTATCCGCCGTCTTTATCATCCAAGAATCCAGAATCTCCCCCGAAATCGCAGACCGCCCACGGCGTGTCTGCTGTTTCTTTTTAAGTGACTCTTAGCTTGATTCTTCTTTAGTTGAATCTTATTTAATGATTCTTATTAGTGAGACTATCGGACGACTCTATGTCTACGATTCAGACTCTATGTCTAGCGTTGCCGACTCTCTGTCGGAATCGCGGACACATAGTCTGCAGCCTTCATTTCCTGCCTTTAACCAACCGTGTGACGGCTATCTGGACAGAGAGTCCACTGAAATAACAGACTCTCCATTATTGACCGCTGACATCTGGCGGAAATCGCTTGGCAAACGCCGTTGTTAGATACTGAGCTAGCTAGCCAATGTTTCCGTTTCAGCGAATTTATCCGTGGGGAAGCGTCTTTCATGAAGTCTTTGGAGTCGGGCGGTATACGCTGTGTAACCGTCACTCTTTATGACCTCTTGAATCCACAGCATCAGTTCCCTCTCGTTTACCTGCTTCCTCACACTGCCGATAAACTCATGTGTCTTCTCTGACACGAGCAAATACGGATGATGGTGAAGATAGTTCGGCAGGTAGTACGTGTTGTTCTTGCTCTGACTGACCAGAATCAGCTTCTTCTCGGCTAGACTCCCAATGTGACGTTCTACGGTCTTGGAACTGCACCCGATGTTTCGGGCAATCATCTCAATGGTGGGGTAACACTGACTCTGGTCGCTCATATACGCGATAATATCAACGAGAATCAGCTTCTCATACACGTTGAGTCCATAGCACCGATGAAGCTTTTGCGGCACGATGGTGTAGCCTTTGTGACATCCTGTAAAGTTGCTCTCTTTGGCAACCTCGTCCATGTACGTATTGGCGGCTTTATTGCTTTTAGTGAGCCAGAAATCATTGTATTTCGTTGTCATTTTGAATACCTTCCTTTGTCGTGTAGTATCGCCGCGCGGCGGCTGTGAAGTCAGGAAGGCGGCTAGCCTAAGCGTTACCTTGCCTGTTCAATGTCAACTGGTCGTCACCAGATTGCCTTTGCATAGTAACCATCGTTACTTATTGTCAGATAGTTGCGGAGGATTTTAAATTCCTCTTAATATTCATAGTCGATGTATGTCTGATGGAAGTTGCGGAAGGCATTTTATCTGGGAAAAACCGTAAGAAAGCGAAGGTTAGAAATTGGGCATGTAACATGGAGGTAACTGGGGATTATTGACGCGGCAGGGAAGAGGGCGGCGATACAAATAGGGTATACAATTCAAGCATAAATGCTGTACGTACAAAATTTTGACGGAATTTTGGTACGGGGATGATGAGGGTAAAGTTCTTCCGAGACTAGCCGCCCGAATCATTCGGCACTGGGTAGGGTATAAGAAAAAACCTTGAAGGAGCAATCCCTCAAGGTCTCATCTTGTTACAGTTGTTCGTTGTAGAGTATTCCTTCATTGTTAATTGCGTTGAATTCGGCAATTAATCGTACCATTTTAGGAACTGATGCCGTATTGAATCCAGAATATGTCATACCATCAATAACATTTTTAAGTACTCTTTTCCATTCTGATTGAAAAATTTCTTTTGTAGTTACAACATGACCGCTTTGTTTGAGTAAATTCTCGGTCTTTCCAACAACATTTTCCCACTCCGAACGAATCACCAGATTATTTGAATCCCATGTTAAATCCCACTTACATGCAAATGAATTTGATGGCCAGTGAACACTTATCTCCCCAGAAACTTTCGTCCTAAGGGTTTCAAGAATGTTTAAGATGTCATCTATCATCAGGCTCATGTCGTACTTGTACCCTATTGGAATACAAATGGTCTTCCACATAATTATCACATCTTCTGTCCAAAGAGGAAACACAATCTCAAGAGCATCAGACAAGGAAGATATATCTTCCTCATATTCCCCAGTAAATCTAGGACATCCTGCTTGAATTCTAAAATCCATAGGTAGTCTCCTTTTTCTATGGTGCAGGTGTTTCTGGTGGTGCAGGATAACCATGAAATGTACCCGAACCATTATTTCTTACCCAGATTCTTGTTGCATCCACTGTAGATCCATCAGGCATGTGTACTTTGGAAGTAGAGCCGCTAGGTAAATCAAACCATCCACCTTCACCAGGCTTTAATGTTGCTGCTTTTTCACCTGCAAACTCTAAATCCGCTTTGCTCCACTGCCCTTGGGGTAATCCAGACTTTTTAGCCATTGCAGGGCCTTCTTTCCAGTCCACCCCATGTTTCCCACTCTTAAGATATTTGGCCTCAGGACGTAAACCACAATCCCCGATATTATGAACCCAAATTCCTAAGTCACTTACAAAGTACGTATGGAAATCAGCAACAGTAAAATTATAAACCTTTACCTTTTCATCGTGTCGTACAATTTCTATGTTGTCAATCTTTAGATGATTTTCGTTACTTTGAACTAGTTCATCGCCAACCTTAAGGTCAACAGCGAGTACCCATCCCTTACCTTCAACCCAGAATGGATGATTATCAGTGGTTTCAATAACTTGGTTACCCAATGTCAACTTATAAGTTGTATCTTTCTCGTTGCGATGAAGGGCAGTAACTTCCTTGTAAGCCTGTTCGCCTGTCTCTTCATTCTTGGAAAGAACCTTATCTCCGACTTTAATGTCTTCGATATTTTTCTCCCCTTCGTCTGTGAAAACTTTGGTTCCGGCAGTGAAACAGTTGCATCCACCCACTAGCCTATTGGCCGATTTTTCCAGATCTGTAACTTCGTCAGCAACAGGTTTTTCAAGCTTGTTAGCTCCCTTAACGAGGGTATACACTTCGTCTCCGCTTTTCAAGACGCCAACAATCGGTACAAGTCCGATTCCATCCAGTGTTGTCTGTCCTGCGTGTCCCCACGTCCACTCCCAGTTTACAAGGTCTGCAGACACATCTCTCACATCTGCTGGCAAATCCAGCCCAGTAAGTCCCAAAAGAACTTGAGCTACGGTTCCTTCCGTCGTCACCTTATCTGTATAATTCCCAAGAATCACTTGCTCAAGCGCATCTTGGAGTCTGCTATGCTTCTCCTCTGGCGTATCGGTAACTCTAGAGTAACTATGCTTGGCTAAGATTCTATCCGCTTTCTCGATGACCTCGCTGTTTTCTTCAATTATAGTGTCTAGCCGCGATAAAGTCTCATCATACCCTTTCCTTACATTTCGAATCATAACAAGTTGTTTTTCTTCTTGCTTACGCAAGTCCTTTACTTCGTCTAACAGTG
>NZ_JBZYAO010000081.1:0-5054 GCF_059820445.1 Paenibacillus sp. sgz302190 | reverse complement strand
TAACCATTAGCTCGTCACTCTGATGCGTGTAGGTTTGTTTCACCCATTCCAGTAGCAGGGACAGTTCCCACTCAGCCGTCTCACTACTTTTGTCTTCCTCAGGAGTGAGAATGCTAGCGATATGTTCCAAGGGTTTCATTAGCCGCGAAACGGCTGTATAACTAGGTTTTAATTCTTCAATTTTACTGAATATTCCGACAACTTATTGAAGTAAATTAGGTTCTTTTTTTACTCAAGCATCTTTGTAAGGAAGCTTGTATGGCTTGTGCACGTTCATAAATTTTGGTACTCCTAACGCTGATAATCTGCCGTTCTACCTTACGGATTCCAAAGGTAATAAACTGGATACAGGGTCGCCGATCAAGGCGAGCCAGAGGGGGGTAATCGCGTTCATGACGGTGGTCATAAGCTGCCGCAAGAGATGGTATTGCAAGTCAATGTGAATCGCATCGGTGGGACTAAGGGAAGCTGGAAAGGCCAACTTCAAATCGACCAACTGAAGTCATCAACCCCAAGTACCAAGTAATCCGTGCTTTAAAATTTCCAATGAGAAACGTGGACACCTCATGAGTGTCCACGTTTTTTTGTCGCGAATAAATCAATTTTGAACCGGGGTCCCTTTTCATTGGTTTTGAGATTCATAAAGTATGGATTCAGCAATCGGTATGCCGGGACAGCAACCGTCAGTGCTTAGGTAAGAACTTTTATCACTTCAACAACAATCTTAGATTAATAAACTATGCTGCCCTTTAGCTGAGCGCAGGGCTGCCACGCGGCAGCCCTTTCGATGTTGAACTATAGTTCCCCGAGGGAGTTTAATAATCATAATACGGTGTTAACAAAATTTAGTGTATATGTTCAGGGTGACACTTACCTTTATGACAGTACATGTACTAAAAGTGCGTACTTACATATTTATAGTACAATCTTTATACTCAAAGAAGGAAATAGATAAATTTCTATACACCTGGAAATATAGAAATTTAAGAAAGAGGGATAATTATATGTCTAATGCCTGGAAAATTTACTTATTAGCCGCTGTTAGCTTCTTGGTTGGAACATCCGAGTATATCATAGCAGGGATTCTCGATACAGTTGCAAGAGACGTTAATGTCTCCGTCGCTGCTGCTGGTCAGCTCATTACTGTTTTTTCACTCGCCTATGCTTTTGGAACACCTTTCCTTATCGCATTTACAGCACGAATGGAGCAGCGCAAGCTTTTAGTTTATTCACTTGGTGTATTTGTGATTGGAAATATTATCGCCGTAGTTTTACCTGGCTTTGGATTTGTTATAGTCTCACGCGTTATTCTTGCACTAAGCATGGGAGTATTCGTTGTAACCGCCTTTACTGTCGCTACCAAGATGACTCCACCTGATAAACAAGGAAGTGCAATTGCAACACTCCTTATGGGCTTTAGCACCTCGTTGATTATCGGTGTTCCGCTAGGCAGAGTTATTGCTTCCGCTTATGATTGGAGATTAATCTTCGGAGGAATCGGTGCACTTAGTATTCTTGCGATGATCGTTATACTCTTAGTCATCCCACGCTCAAATGGCGATGAATCGGTTCCCTTGCGCAAACAGCTTGCTTTAATTAAGCAACCGAAAATAATTGCAGCCCTAATGATCACTTTCTTCTGGATTTCTGGTTATTCTATTGTCTACACCTACATTTCTCCCTTCCTACTGTCGGTTACAGGGATGAACAGTAAAACAGTCATCATTGCTTTATTCGCTTTCGGGATTGCCAGCTTATTCGGTTCAAAGTTTGGCGGCTATAGTACAGATAAATGGGGATTCCCTCGTACTTTATTTGTCAGTATGGTACTGCATGCAGTAGCCTTAGTTCTACTGTCATTATCAGCCCAATGGCCTGCTATCGTTTTCCTTGTGCTCATATTTTGGGCTCTCTCCGCTTGGTCAACAAGTCCAACTCAGCAATATCACTTAATGACTCTTGCTCCGGCGGCTTCAGGCATTATGCTGAGTATGAATACTTCAGTTTTACAGCTTGCTATGGGTGCTGGTGCAGGAATTGGAGGCGTTGTCGTGGAACAAGCTTCCTTAGCTTCGATTAGCTGGATTGGAGCTGCGGTTGTTGCCATCGCTGCAACAACCGTTATGGTATATTTACGAGTAACCCGCTCCAAAGCTCCACCAGAACTTAGAAAAGATATAGAAGAAACTAATATCTAAAAAAGGTTAGTGCTTAACCAACTGCAAAAGCCAACGCGTACAAAATCGCTCAAGCGATCCAGTTGATTAACCGGCAATACGACCGTCCGCTCGTGATCGAGCAGCTTGCAAAGTCCGTAAACATGAGCACGTCGGCGTTTCATAAACATTTCAAGCTCGTCACTGCGTTGAGCCCTTTGCAATACCAGAAAACGGTGCGTTTGCAAGTAGCACGGCGCTTAATGTTGAAGGAAACCTTGCCCGCCTCCGATGCGACCTTCCGCGTAGGCTAAAAGAGCCCGTCACAGTTTAGCCGGGAGGCTATGCGAGTTAAGCTACTTGAGGCAATAAATCGTGCTGTTTGGCCTCAAGTTCCTCACGCTTATGAAGATACCAAGCGTGGATGGTTGCATTTCGTAAGGCCGCGGGCATGGCAATCACAAGTTGGTTTGCTGTGGGGCCAGGCGGCCGTTTCGACCGGAGTGCCGTCGCCAGCCACATCGAATCCGGCTGTGTCCCCCAGCAAGCCTAAGCTTGTAGAAACAGCAAGAAACTGGGACTGGAAGAAATCAAACAATCGATCCATAGGCTGGATTTTGGCCGTCATACCTTGCTTAAGAATCCGGTCAACAAGTCGTTGTACCTTGCCAGGAGAGGTGGTTGGCGCTTTCTCGCCTTTCTTTTTTCCTTTCTTGGGTTTGCGCTTGCGGGGTAAGACCTTAGGTTTGAGATTGTTATCGTCGGCAGCCCAGAATCGAGAAAGAAAATCATAAAACATACCGACACCGGGAACATCACCGGGATCAAAACCACTAAGAATAGCGTAGAGCAGATATCGCTTCATTTCATTGATCCATTCGGTGATGCCGACTTCCGGCTTGGTCATAAGGAAAAGCAAGTAAGAACGCAGCTTAGAGGCGGGGTCACGAGGTTTAGGACCTTTCGGACTGTAGGAATCCATGAGCATGGTCGTGGCATAGGAAAGGTCGGTAATGAGAAATTTGTAGATGAGATGCCAATCTGCTTTAACGAGGATGGCAGTCGGTGGAGCATAACATTTTTTGAGTAAAGACAAGACCTGTTTCTGAAACGCACTGTGAGAAATTACCGCTGGTTTCAATTGAATCACCCATCTATTGGTAGTAAGGGAAGGAAAGCCCCTTCTGGTGCAATTACTTGGGAATTTTAGAAAAGTCAAGTGAATTTTCGTGTTTTAAAGCACGAAATTGTGAATTTTATTTCCCAGTTCATTGAGCTGAAAAATAAAAAACTTCTACTGAAAAGTAGGAGGGAAGCAAGTTAACGGTTCAAGGAAACCCTTGCACCGTCTACCTCGGCGAATGCCGAGAGGCTATATAAGAAATAAGGAGGACTAATCTTTGAAAACTCTTGTTGTCGTGACACACCCAAGCATAGAAACATCCGTAATTAATAAGCGATGGGTAGAAGAACTCAAAAAATATCCTGAAAAGTATACTGTTCACGAATTGCATAAGGCTTACCCTGATGGAAGCATAGACGTGAAAAAAGAACAAAAATTGGTTGAATCACATGGTAATCTTGTTTTGCAGTTCCCTATATATTGGTTTAATTGTCCGCCTCTCCTTAAAAAATGGCTTGACGATGTTTTAACTTATGGGTGGGCTCATGGTTCAAATGGAGGAGATAAATTAAAGAATCGCAAAGCTGCTTTAGCTGTATCTGCCGGAAGTAAAAAAGAAGATTATAGTGAAGATGGAAGATATCACTATGTACTTGATTATTTATTATCTCCTTTTGAAACTACCTTCCTATACTGCAATGCAAATTATCGTTCGTTCTTTGCGTATTATGGTACGGAAAACGAGCCTGGTGAAAATGTGCCTGATACAGAAAATGAGCCGTCTGTAAGCGAATTGGAAAAAAGCACACTAAATTATTTGAGTTTTCTTGACAATCTGTAATAATTAGCTTTATTAAGACTGCTATAAAAAAGAAGTATTTCCCTGTTCAGGAGATACTTCTTTGTAATATAAACAAAACAACTATGCCTACCGCTGTACAGCTTCCAGAGCTGGCGAACTGTTTTTCTCTCCCCACTCGCACATCATATTTAACAATGGAATGAGAGAAAGACCTCTTTCAGATAATGAATATTCAACTTTTGGAGGTATTTGGGGAAATTCCTTGCGTATGATAAGCCCATCTGCCTCCAGCTCTTTTAACATGATGCTTTGCGTTTTAAAGGAAATGGTACCGATACATCGCTTCAGCTCATTAAACCGCATTACCTTATTTTCAGACAGCCAATACATAATGATCATTTTATATTTACCGCCTATTAAGGACAACGTGTATCCAAAGCCAGTTTCTTTTAGTTTCACGCCAGTTGGAATATAGGTTTCGCGCACAAGTTACACTCTCCTTTTGGTAAGTATATGATATAAATATGCATACTTTATAATACATCATTATGCAATCTTATTGAAAGGATGTAAATCGCTATAAAATTTGATATATCCTAAATTTGAATAAATTTTAGAAACGGAATGGGACCGGAACAATGGCAGCGCGAACGCGGAGGGCGAGTGTTGGCCAAAACAGGAAACGGTTAGTTGAGTAAAGATAACCTTTTTGTTACTTCTTCAGATATTCGATTCACAATGGAGAATGTATCTAAATAACCCTCTATGACAATGTCTGAACTGGGTTTAACTGCCCTTTCCATTTCCAAATAAGCCGACCTTCCCTTAACTAAATAGTTTTTTAACTATGACAGCATAATTAACTAGCTCATAAGTGAATTCCATTTTTGCTCTAAGTCGTTGAGGTAGCCTGCGCTATTGCGATTAAATTTTTTGCGTAATATAACGCTGGTTAAACGCTGATCCCACAATG
>NZ_JBZYAO010000080.1:0-6801 GCF_059820445.1 Paenibacillus sp. sgz302190 | reverse complement strand
TCACACTTTCCATCAATTGCTCCGCGCTGTGCTGCTTGAACACAGGTGAAGTCTTCAAGCTGAATACCTGTCCGCTCCTTGCTACTACGATCAGCTGGGAGTTTGTGTTCTCCACACTGCTGAACGTTCGAGAAAAGAAATTCGACAGCTTCATCGTTACCTCTAGAATTCCGTTATGTGTTGCGTTGTCCACATATTTGAATTCCTGTAAGTACGTCATGACGAGGTCATTCGGCGATGGTTCGGATTTACCGGTGAGGACGACTTTCTCCTGTACAATCTCCCACCAGGGCAAACCGCTCTGTTTCATCACCTTATCATGCCAAGGCTCGTCCTGAATACGTGATTCCTGTTGGATGACTGGCCAAATCTCATTCACATAAGGGTTGTCCGTGAACAACCGGACATTCGTAATTCGTGGATTGTTGTACAGAAAATATTGAAAGTTTCTGACCACTTCATTCTTAATATGAAGAACACGCGCTGTATCCTGTCGTTGTTGAATTTGCATAAAATCGTTCATTTCCCGATTGGATAACGCAAGATGGCCGGTCCATTCCATCAACTCCACGCTATTCGCAATGTTCGTCTTTTCGACAGCCAGCACATTCTCGTTGTTCTTCGTCAATTCTTTCATTGCCTTGGCGGAATCTTCATTGAGCATATACCAGGAGAATAGAACAACCGGTATGAAGATAACGAACACAAATGACAGAATCAGTTTGACTTGAAGTGAAAGTTTAAATGTATATGCACGTATCCCCGATAACCAACGCATTGCCGCGAATCCCATCTCCTACTTCACGTCCTGTGCTTCCTCTATAGAACTATTGATTGAGCGACTTCAGCTTCTGTACATTTCGTTCATAGGCTGCTTGGCGGCTAACTTCGATGGCTTCTCGCTCGGTAAGGCTGTTCATATATCCGGCGAACAGTTGATCGAATTCAGCATCCGACTTGGACATCAGCAGCTTCGGCAGCGTACTGCCCCAGAGCCAATTGTTTTGGCCTTCCGCAACACCTTCCTTCGTCGTCGTGTCCGGAACCAGATTGTCGAACCAGGTCATGTTGATCGTCTTGCCCCTCGTCCAATCGGCAATTTGTTTGGCAGGCCCAACATCAGGCGGGGCCCATGCTAGATTCATGTTCGTATTCATTAGCATCCAGTACATATAAAAAGCGCCGTATTTGCTATCGAACGCTTTGCGGTCGGTGTTGAGCAGATGCAGGACCTCCGGCAGGAACTGATCTTTGCCTTCTATCGTATCGTAAGTAACGCCCTTCACTCCAAAGAACAGATCCTTGTTCCCCTCTTCGCTGAGCAAATAGCTGAGGAAGGCAATTGCCCGCTTCTTATCCTTGACGTTCTTCGAGATGAGCGTCACCGTCCAACCGGAGATGCCTGGTCCTGTAAGTGTTGGCACATCATGCGCATCATTCGCCGGACCATCAATCGCGATATACACCTTATTCGGGTCCTTCTGATACAACGCTTGGTTGTTCTTTGTAAAATCAGACCACTGATACAGCATGGCAAAATAACGCCCTTGCGATATTTTTTCAGTTATTTGCTTTCGTCCGCCATCAATATAGACATCTGGCGCCATCAGCCCGTCCTCATTCGCCTGGCGGAACACCTTCAGCCATTTCAGATAGGTTGGATCGCTTCGACGATCGTACAGTTTGCCGTTTTTCTGCTGCGGAATTGCTAGGAAGTTCTGAAGCATCTCTTGCAGCGAATAGTTGCCGGTTTCCGTAAATTCAGTCAGGCCGATCGGAATGAGCGGCTGGCCGTCCACTTTCGGAAACTTCTCCTTCGCAGCCTTCAGCGCGCCGAGAAAACCTTCCGGCGTGCTCATATCCGGCTTCCCAAGTGCTTCATACATGTCTTTCCGAACAACAAAGGTCTGATTAGAAGTAAAAAGCTGACCATATTTTTGATAATCCGCAGGGGATGAAGATGCATTCGGGTAGGTATACACATTGCCGTCAGCCTGTGTATACCAGCTAAGCTTCGTGGGGTCTGCGACTTTAAAGAAATAAGGATCATACTGATCCGCTAGCTCATTCAATGGAAGCACCGTATCTACCTTGATCATCTTCAGCACGGCATCCTCGTACCAGCCCAGCGTGATGAAGTCAGGGAGCGACCTTGCTGCAATCATCGTGTTGAGCCTCTCGTTGGCGTTGCCGTCAGGCTTGATAAAGTTCAAGCTGACGCCCGTCTTCTTCGTTATATAATCGGAAACGACGTTGCCTCCCCACTTGCCGCCGAACCAATTGAAATTGATATACCAGTCAAACGTAATCGGTGTCGTGTCCTGCTTCCAGGCAGGCTCATCCGGAGAAGGCTTCGTTTGAGAAGCATCTGCCTCCATAAGATTGGCGTTGGAGTTCGTATGATCCTCAGCAGTGCCCCTAAAACAAGCCGCTAACGTCAAACACGTCATCATAGCTAGCAACAGCATTGCTGATTTACGCATTTTACCCATTCATAATGCTCCTTCGTCTGTTAGGTTGGCGAACTTAATGTCCTATATATAGGGGTGATCTTGCCATAAACAAACAGGCTTTCAGCTGTGCAGAACCCTCCTGCTAGTATAAAGGTTACTGCAAGAAAAAGAAAGAGATTACACTTTAGGTAACTATGATGTTCTAGTTAAGCATATTCCGGTTGTCTCATCTCCTAAACGCGCAGCCATACTCATACCATCTTTAAGCCCACCGATCTTATTTTAATAACTCAAACTTCGCAGCTTGAAATAGGCAGGTAAGCCTTGAGATAACTGGGCAAACCCGCGATCCATTGTTGGAGTTGACATTTAATCAATTTTGAGAGTTTTTTGTTTGCCTTTATTGCCACATCATTAATCAAATCGATGAGTTGCTGCAAGGCAACGACCCAGTCCAAAGTGCTGACCTCATCGCAAAGCAAATAAAACAAACAGCCAAGTGTGCGTGGATCGGTGCTTTGCCGATGCTGCCATGCAAGCAGAATGTATCTGGAAAATACAATCGTCGTGTGACTAACGAGTGAATCATACGAGAGTCCTTGAAACTCCTATAAAAACACCACGAGGACAGGGATACCTGGAACCAATTCTGTCCGGATCGAGCGAAGGATGTTGGCGTTCTTCCCTTCTACTCGCGAAGCTGCCAGATACAAATTCTTCAGGGATAGCCGATTTCCGTTCACGAGGTATCGTTTGTTGTCATTTTTAATCATACCAATGACATGTAGTCCGCGGCCCAGTATTTCTTTAATGAATGGCGCATGGGTAAACCAACTGTCCATTAAGGCGTAAGAGGCTGAGATACCATTGGCAATGGCGCGATCCATCATGGATGCAATCACTTGCGGAGTCGGGAGTAATGATTCTTCACGGCGTTTATAACCGATGGTACGTTTGTCAATTCCCTCTGTAATGCCTTTGATCTGCGACTTCGTAGAACTGAGTAAGGCGAAATCCATGGGGATAAACGAATGGCTGTCCGACCACCCCATCGTAAGCATGCGGAAACCTTTGTAATAGGCTCCGGTAGCGTGATCTCTAAATCTTGCGAGCAATTCCACCGCCTTACTGCGGTTACGAGCAAACATTGAATCATCAAAGATGAATGCAGTGACTCGGTTATCGGAAGTAAGTCGTTCGACTTTCTGAACTGTCGCAGCGCTCAGAGATAAGAGGAACTGCCGCCACGCGAATTTCGTGTGATTTAAAAATCGATAAACGGAGTCTTTGCCGGGAAACGATTCACTTTGGCACTTTCGAGCAGGCGAAACCAATTTTTCTGATGAAACAAAAGCACGAAAACAAGCTGAAAAAGATAGGCCGCCGTAAATCCAAATTTTTTGTTGATTTTCGCGTCTTTTAAATGCTTAAGCACCTGAAGCTCTTTAAAAGCTGGTTTAATTTCCTTTGGTAGTTGATTGCAGGGCTCTTTTTGCTCTATCATATAAAGGACACCTCTTCTGTGTGGTAGTGGGTTGCTCGNTGAAGCTCTTTAAAAGCTGGTTTAATTTCCTTTGGTAGTTGATTGCAGGGCTCTTTTTGCTCTATCATATAAAGGACACCTCTTCTGTGTGGTAGTGGGTTGCTCGACACAATCACTATACCAAACGGAAGCGGTGTTTTTCTATTTTTGCAAGAGATAAATCATTATCCTAGTACAGCTTTATTTATCAAGGGTTTAAGACCAATTTCGCTCTGCGAAGTTTGAGTTACTAAGAATAAAATGCCATCGTTCACCAACATATTCTGATTCGTCGTAATGAAATTCTATTGGGAGCGCCAAACGCTGCTCTCTAACGTTCATAATGGGCCTTGCGGTAAGCTTCACGCAGCCGGCTAACTTGATTCCATCTAAGATGCCCCTCAGCCCTTATTTCAGGCAATAACGGAGTTACTGCCGAAGTGTCTTCTTTTCGCTTGGTTTTTGCATTAGTAATCGCCTTTGTACGAGCATTAAAATCTCGATTGTCATAAGGAAGATTAGGAAGAAGGTACACGGAAAGTGCAGCCTGCTTTTCATCGCTAAACTTCGTACCTAACCATTTTTTCAGGTTAAACATAAAGGTGTTGTACCCAGTTAAAATAGCTTGCCGTTGTCGTCAGAATGATCAGGCAGAATTTGACCTGTTACGTACTGCTCTATGTGCGTTGGCAAAAACTCCTCCATGGCCGATAGCTTATAATGATTGAACAAATCCCGAAATCGAGCATTCAGAGAACTCGTAATATTCATAATCGATTGTGGTGTTAAATTTCGGTCGGACAAACATATCAGCGCTAATGCAAAGTGGTTTGCCCACGGATGTTCTGCACATTGCCGCACAAAATATTTGATATTTTTCTCTTCAACCTTATCCCAGTAGTAATCTCCATTTGAATCAGACAAAAGTAACAGATCCTCCGAGATTTTACCGCAAAGAAGGGTTCCCCAGGTTTTGTCTTGTATTTCTTCTTGTAATTGCACTGCTGTCACTGTGCCAAGCTTCAAAGAACCAGCTACTCTAAGCATACGTTAATATTTATGACAGGCCAAAACTGCGAATGGTGAAGTGAAGAGCGTATGCGTGAATTTCGCCCGTACGGATCTGTGAGGGGTATGGGGTTCAATACTTGAATGGAAAGACCACGCATACTTGACCACTTTTTTACATGCACAGGAAAATGTTTTCATAAAATTACATGATATGGTATAATGAATCCTAGAAGGGTTGAAAACTGTCTAGCATTCATGCCTCTAGAAACTCCTTCATCAAATCCCCTTTTGAAAGGATGGATGTTATTGAAAACGAAGAAGTTAATGGTTCTGATGCTGTCTGTCATGATGCTCTTTATGTTCTCTACCGCTGTACACGCTGATCCGACCCCACTGTCCTCTACAGATACCATTACGGGTCAGGGAACACTGAGAATCACTGGAACTGCGTATTTTAGCGGTTCGCCTGGAGCAGGGGTCATATTTGCGGATGTGTACCGTGTCGTAAATGGCACAGAACAGCTTGTTGAGAAGAGTCGTTCGAATATTTTCAGTAATCCTGCTACCGTTAGTTTCACCATCAACTTCAATACGGTATTTACGCAAGGTACGTACAAAATCAAATATTCTTACGGCGGTTCACTTGATTACTTAAGCACCTATCCCCAATTCCTATAAGAACCCAAAGGACCGCCAGGTAACATCTCCCTGACGGTACGGTCAGCCTGTCGATAAAACTCAACAGGCTGGCTTTTTTTTACTCAAATTCTGAACGACGAAGCCTTAATCAACAGTCTGAAGGTTCGCCCCAGGCGGTTCTATTTTCCTATTCCTCGTCGATCACGACCATCTGGTGGCATTCCAGCTTCGGCACGGTGTCGGAGCACGCCGTCCCGCTGCTCGAACGGCAGCGGTGTCCGCTGCGGCGCAAGGTACTCGCTGGGTTCGCCCTCCCCCCTTCGCGTCCGAGCTAACATACTCTAACGGATTTCATTGCCGTTATTCTCGCTAAAAACATTGTTTGCCCTTCGGACGAGCTGTAGCTGGCTTGCGCCACAAACACCAGAGCAGCAATACCGTCCCGCAAATAACGAAGCGAAAGCCGATCAAATACAGCGGATATTTGATTATGTGGCAAGGACAAAGCCTTTGTAAAGAAACGCTTAGCTGCCGGCATATCACGATTTTCAGATAACATGAAATCAATCGTTTTCCCTATAGAATCAACTGCCCGATATAAATACTTCCATTGACTTTTGATTTTGATGTAGGTTTCGTCCGTACGCCACGAATCGTTTGAGGGTTTCAAATAGCTGCGAATTCGTTTATCTATTTCGGGTCCAAACTCATGGACCCATCTCATGATCGTTGTATGGGATATCTTTAAACCTCGCTCGCTCATCATTTCTACGATGTCTCGATAGCTTAAACTATATTTTAAATACCATCTCACGGTTAGTAAAATGATTGCTGATTCATATTGCTTCCATTTAAATAAATCCAATTTGCACCACAACCTAATCGTTCCGCCTTCTCCATCACGCGTGAGCATCCAATCCATTTGCCCTTGTAACAGTTCTTCGATTTGTTTCTTGAAAGAGGCAGCATCCGTGCGCTAGGCTGTGATCCTCCACTGCGCCGCGTAAGCAAGCCCAGCGTATTCCTGTATCCAACCATCAAAAGTCGGCCTGCTTCAGCTTGTTCTCTGTTACCGCGTCATCCACATCCTTCTGGGTCAAATGCTGGGTAACTAGCTCGGCAGCAACAAGTCTGGCATCTTCACGCGACTTGTCTGCTCGTTCTTCTCTCATCCTT